>CAZELC010000253.1:0-4598 GCA_964512865.1 uncultured Bacteroidales bacterium | reverse complement strand
ATGCAATGTTTTTACTTTTTAATGTTTTTGATTAAACTGTGCTCCACTTCACAATGGAACCAGACCGAGGCTGCGAACCGCTTACAACAAATTTTGGGTTTACCCCTAATAATCAAATAATTCCAAATTCATGGGTATGGGATTTTGGTGATGATACGTCACCTGATGATACTTCGTGTTTACAGAACACATCATTTACTTATCTCACAGAAGGAAATTACATTGCAACACTTACAGTTACTAGTATATATGGATGCACAGTTTCTTATTCAGATACTGTCTTTGTCAGCAGAAAACCAATTGCTGATTTCAGGAATGTGCCGGGAACAGGAAGCTCAGATAACCCAAGGATAGAGTTTTTTGACCAGTCATTTTATGCAAACCACTGGAGCTGGAACTTTGGTGACCCTTCTACACATCAGGATAACATTGCAAACACAAAAGATGCAGTTCATGTTTTTTCAGATTCAGGGCTGTTTAAGGTAATATTAATTGTATCAAACAATGAAGGATGCTCTGACACTGCTGAAAAATATATTAATATTTATCAAAGTTTTGCATTCTTTATTCCAAATGCATTTACCCCAAATGAAGATGATGTTAATGAGGTTTTTCTGCCACAAGGTGTTGGTTGCAGGACAAAAGGTTATCTTATGCTTATTTATGACAGATGGGGAAAGCAACTCTTCAAAAATGAGGATCTTTATAAAGGCTGGGATGGTTTGAGACCGAATGGTGATCCTTACTCACAAGGCGTTTATACATACATTATAACTGTTTTTGAAGACGCCGGTAAAAGACATACATTTAAGGGAATTGTCACAATTGTTAGCCCTGACCATAATCACTAAACAAAAATGTTTAGTCTTATATCAGTGCTTGTAAGGAATTCTGTTAACAATAGAGCGACCTAATGTAAGTTCGTCAGCATATTCCAGTTCATCACCAAATGAAATCCCTCTGGCAATTGTTGTAATATATAAAGCAAAGTCTTTTAATCTTTTATATAGATAGAAATTTGTTGTGTCGCCCTCAATAGTTGCAGGAAGAGCAAGAATAACTTCATCAATATTTCCTTCTGATATTCTGGATAACAGTGCTTCTATATTTAATTCTCCTGGACCTATGCCTTCCATAGGTGAAATTACACCGCCCAAAATATGATATAAACCATTATACTGGCTAGTGTTTTCAATGGCTGCAACATCCTTAACATCTTCTACAATGCAAATTACGGAAGATTTTCTTTTTTGATTTGAACATATATCACAAACCTCGCCTTCGCAAATATTGTAACATAACTTACAATATTTCACCTCATTGCGAAGTTTTATCAAAGTATTTCCAAATGATTCCGCTACTTCAATGGGTTCACGTAGAAGATGAAGAACAAGCCTGAAAGCTGTTTTACGCCCAATTCCTGGCAACTTTGCAAATTCGTTTACAGCCTCTTCAAAAAGCTTGGTCGGATATATTTCCATTAATACCTCATTTTACATTATCAACATTAAACCATCAACTTTGATTTGTTGACATCTTTTTCCAACAAACCTAAATCAAAATTAATTAAAATTTATTTTTGTTATATAAACAGGTATAAATAAACTTTTGTGACACCTCATCTCATTCTGTCGATATTTCTCGGGTACACTGTTCTGTTGTTCATTATAACATGGCTTACATCACGAAGATCGAACAACGAAGGTTATTTTACAGGGAATAAAAAATCACCATGGTTTGTCGTAGCTTACGGAATGATTGGAGCTTCACTTTCAGGTGTCACGTTTATGTCGGTTCCCGGACTTGTTGGAACGCAGCAGTTTACTTATCTGGGATTGGTTTTTGGTTTTCTTATCGGTTATACAGTTATTGCAACGATTCTTCTTCCACTATATTACAGGCTAAATCTCACCTCTATATACTCTTATCTTAATCAGCGCTTTGGATTCTGGTCGTATAAAACAGGAGCATTCTATTTTCTTTTATCAAGGATAATTGGTGCTTCATTCAGGATGTTCCTTGTAGTAAATGTACTTCAGGTTTTTGTTTTTGACCGTTGGGGCGTATCTTTCGGAGTGGTAGTGGCAACTTTTATTTTGCTTATCATTTTGTATACTTTTGAAGGAGGTGTTAAAACAATTATCTGGACAGATACATTGCAAACAACTTTTATGCTTCTTGGAGTATTTTTCTCGATTTATATCATATCGAAAGAACTCGGATTAGGACTTGGAGATATATTTTCCAAAATAAGCAATGCCGGTTATACTAAAATTGTAGAAACCGACTGGCATAGCAAGAATTTTTTCCTTAAGCAATTCATCAGCGGAGCATTTATAGCTATTGTTATGACTGGACTTGACCAGGAGATGATGCAAAAGAATATCAGCTGCAAAAATCTTAAAGAAGCTCAGAAAAATATGTTCACTTTTAGCGGTATTCTAGTTTTTGTTAACATTATGTTCCTTACTCTAGGTGCTGTATTGTATATGTATGCTTCATCAAAAGGTATTGAAATCCCAAAGAAAACAGATAATCTGTTTCCCGTAATTGCATTCAATTATCTCAGCCCAATAGCCGGAATAATGTTTATGGTCGGACTTGTATCTGCAGCTTATCCGAGTGCCGATGGTGCACTAACAGCTCTGACTACATCTTTCTGTGTCGATTTTCTTGGTTTCAAAGACAAAAGCAGGTTGAACGACAAGCAAAAAAAGAAAGTCCGATATATAGTCCATATAAGCTTTGCAGCAATTTTATTTTTAGTTATTATAATTTTCCGGGCTTTGAACAACGAGGCAGTTGTTAATGCAATTTATACAGCTGCCGGTTATACTTATGGACCATTATTAGGATTGTTTTCTTTTGGACTGTTCACTAAGTTTTCTGTTAAAGACCGCTATGTTTGGATAGTTGCAATACTTTCACCGGTTATCTGTTATCTGCTTAGTTTAAACTCCGAATTACTTTTTAACGGATATAAATTCGGGTTTGAATTACTTATCATGAATGGCTTTCTTACTTTCACAGGACTTTTTATTTTAAGAAAAAAAAAATCCGCATTGCCATATAGAAGCTGATATTGACAAAAAAATCTTACATACAAAAACTTATCGAAAAGGGTGAAAGCCAAACACTCGATTTTAAATTTGAAGTGTCCGATTCCAGAAAAATTGCCAGAACATTTTCTGCTTTCGCCAATACTGATGGCGGAACATTACTTATAGGTGTTAAAGACAATGGAGCTATTGCAGGTGTTAGGACAGAAGAAGAATATTATATGATAGAAGCTGCTGCTAACATGTATTGTAAGCCTGAACCTGAAATAATAACAAAAGTATGGAATGAAGAAGGTAAAAAAGTTCTTGAAGTAATTGTTCCAAAGAATGCTGAAAATATTACCTATGCCGTGGATCGGGAAGGCAAATGGTTCGCATATATTAGAGAAAATGACAATAACAGACTTGCAAATACAGTATTGCTCAAACTTTGGAAAAAGAAAATTGCAGACAGCAGCGTTTATATTAAATTTTCATCAGAAGTTGAAATTTTATTGAAATACCTTAAAGATAGCGACCATATTTCTTTATCTAAATTTTGCAGATTATCCGGAATAAAAAGAAATGCTGCCGAATTTATTATTGTAAATCTTATTTTACTAAAGATTATTGATATCTATTTTGACGAAAACAATTTTTTGTATAAATTGCATGAAATTCCTTTATTATATTAAATCTTAGTCATGATAATGAAAATTACCGTAAGAATCCTTATATTATGTTTTGTGATGTTTTCATTATCGCTTAAAAGCCAAAAAGCTGAAGAAACAAGCCTTGTAAAATGGCTGACTATCGAAAAAGCAGAAGAACAGAACAAAATACAGCAAAGAGCAATATTAATTGATTTTTACACCGACTGGTGCGGATGGTGTAAACATATGATGAAAACCACCTTTTCAAATCCTGATATTGCGAATTATATTAATACATATTTTTACCCTGTACGCTTTAATGCCGAAAGTAAAGACAGCATTATTTTTCAAGGTGAAAAATATTACAGCAAAGGTAAAACTCATGATTTTGCAATTAAGATGCTCGATGGAAAACTCAGTTATCCGACATTGCTGTTTTTTAATAATAACTTTAAGTTCAAGCTGATTGTTCCAGGATATCAAGATGTAAAAAAAATCGAGCCAATTCTTATTTATTGCGTAGAATACATTTTTAATTCGACAGATGTAAATGATTTTATTAATAACTATAATCTGGCTTTCTACAACGATTCACTAAAATCAGATACTAATGATGTCAGATGGATGAAACTCGATGATGCAGTTTCTAAAATGAAAACAAAGCCGGGAAAAATGATAATAAGCTTCTCAACAGATTGGTGTAACGGCTGCAAAACAATGTTTAGAAGTACTTTCAAAAATGCTAAAATAACCGATTTTGTAAATGCTAATTTTTATGCGGTAAAATTAGACCCTGAAACTTCAGATACTATTCTGTTTCATGATAAAAAATTCTATAAGGATCCGAAATACAGTAGTTTTAATAATTTTTTCACTTATATAACAGCAGGTCGCGCAATAATGCCAT
>CAZELC010000252.1:0-4623 GCA_964512865.1 uncultured Bacteroidales bacterium | reverse complement strand
AGCTGTAGAGTGTGATCGTGAACTTGCCGAAGCCTGGTATAACCGCGGACTTTTGTATATTTATATGAATGAACCCGATAAAGGTTGCTCCGACCTTAGTAAAGCTGGTGAACTTGGAATAACTGATGCTTATATTTCAATAAAGAAATTGTGTTTTAAGTGATAACGGCATCTATTATATGCCGGCGAATTTCACCTTCAAAGTTTGACAAAATGAAATGTAAACCTTTAAATATTATTGGTAAAGTTGTTGACTGTCAATGTTTTGGAAGTGGAAAAGAAATTTGTGGAGATTAATAATTTCTGTCCTTTTCCTTTAAATAGATATCCCGATTACTAACAAATCCTTGTTGATTTAATTACTTAATATTTAATCGCATCTCTGACGATATAACTTAAATTTGGAAAAACTGACGAATCTGAAGGCATGGAAAATAGTATTAAATTTACCTGTTGTGCTAATGATTTTGTTAAAAATCTGTTAAGCCCTGGTAAACTTTGGTATTAATTAATTTCATAAATAGTGGTATCGCAATAATGATGGCTTTCTGTTTAGTATTAATATGTTAAAGTAGCATGGATAATTTGAAATTTAAAAAGTACAGGAACTATAGCATTGCATTTTTTGTCACTGCAGTAGTTATCACAGGCGGTGTTTTCGGTTACCGTTATCTTAAAAGAATTACAGCTCCGGCTGAAAATGCGGTAAAGGCAATACCTCTAAGCTCATCATGTGTTATAGAGTTTAAAAATATTCAATCTCTGTGGGAAAGTGTCAGCAGTAAAAATAAAATGTGGAACTCCATAATAAAATTGCCTTTTTTTGCCGAGCTTAACAAAACTTATTGCAGAGTTGACTCTGTGTGCCTTCTGGATAATGAAGTTAAAGAAATGATTAGCTCACAGAAGTTTTTTATTTCGATACATAAAAAAGATTCTGGTGATTTTAACTTTCTTTATGTTTTGCAGCTAAATTCAGGTGATATGGAAGGAAAAGCAGAGAGTTTTGTAAAAAAGGCTGTCGAAAAAAATTACCATCTCACTTCTGAAAAGATTAATGACAATAATATCTACACCGTAAAATCAAAAAGAAATACAAATATTTTCAGCTTTTACTGCGTTAAAGGGATTTTTGCGGCATCCTGCAATAAACTTCTTGCCGAAGAATCGCTTAACGGTTTACTAAAAAACCAGTCAATCAACGATAATAAGTATTTTAGTAGGCTTTCCGAGATGGCAGGAAAAAATGTTGACGCAAATATCTATATTAATATAAGTGATTTTGGAGCTTTTATCTCCGGATATGCAAATTCTGATTATTATAGCATCGGAAATTTTATTAAAAACTTCACAAACTGGATTGAACTCGACCTAAACCTGAGAGAAAATGAAGTTTCGCTTAGCGGATATACTATTCCGAATCTTTCAGAGTATTTTATTGAATGTTTTATAAAACAAACGCCACAGCAAATAGAAATTTCGGAAGTAGCTCCTTATAATACCGAATTGATGATATATTTCGGTTTCAGCAATTTTGAAAGATATAATTACGATCGTGCTGAATACCTGCATATTTTTCCGGCACTCGAAAAATTAAATGACACAACGAAAGTTCCTGACTATTCTGATACAGCAAGTTTGCAAACTCTTTTTGCCAATTATACCGGAAGTGAAGTTGCTTTTGTGAAGGCTGATTATTTAAGTAATGATTACAGTAATAATATCTTCGCAATAATAAGATCAAAAAATATTGACAGAATGAAACTGGAGTTATCTGCTGTTTCAGAAAAAAATAAAGACTCTTCTTTAAATGATAAGCATAATATAAGCCGCCTTAAAGGTGAATTTTCTTTATCGGCTCTTTATGGAAATATTTTCGACAGTATTAAGAATAACTACTATTTTATTTTCGATGAATATGTAATAATCGGAAATAATCCGGAAACCTTGAAAATGTATATGTTAAATGTACAATCAGGCAAAACTCTCGACAGAAATGTTAACTTCAAGGCATTTTCAGAAAAGATATCCGGAAAAGCAAATCTCTTCCTGTACCTGAATTTGAGGAAATCTGCAGATATTTATGAGCGGTTTCTTGATTATGATTTGTCATCTGTACTAAATTTGAATTACTCCTTTCTGAAGAATTTCGAAGCATTGGGAATGCAGTTCAGCAATGAAAAGAGTGGCTATTACAGTAATTTCTATCTGAAATATAATGATGATTATGTAGAAGAAAATACCGCATTATGGGAAAGCAGACTTGATACAACCGTTGCTACAAAGCCATATTATATCGGAATAAATGACAGTATAGGTCGAATTGGAGTTTTCGATATCCGTAACTATCTGTATATTTTTAATTTGTATGGAGAACGAATTTCAAAAACAAAAATAAATGACAGACCTTTAAGCAGAATTTTTAAAGTTGAAATAGATAAAAAGCCATATCTGGCTTTTAATACTTCCGAAAATCTCTTTGTTTTTGATTTGTCAGGCAAAATAAAAACTGGCTTTCCGGTTAAGCTTCCGCAAAAAGCTGCATCTGGAATGGTTATAAGCGGAACAGAAACATCAGTGATATTTCCTTCATCAAATAAAAAAGTATATAAAATGGGACTGAACGGAAAGATTGACAAATCATGGCAGGTGGTTTCAATGCAAAACATTATTAACGGAGATATTCAGCTGATAAATGTTAAAGGGAAAGAGTTTGTAGTGGTAACTGACAGGGAAGGTGCTTTCCAGGTTGTCGACAAAAATGGCAAAGTACTTATAAAACCCAAAAAGAGTATTAAAAAATCTGCGAAGTCGCTGTTCTATCCTGTATTTATAAAAAACAACCTTGTTGGATTCGGCAGTTCCGACAGACAGGGAAATATTTTTGTTCTCCGCCCGGATGGAAGTATTGAAAACATAGTTGCTCTCAAGCTTTCTGAAAGAAATATATTTGTTTTACCCGAACAGGAGAAAAGTTCAAAAGCATTTAGTTATATTTTAATTGATGAAAAAGCTGCTTATATTTATGGAGCAGATAAAAAGCTGAAATGTAAAACGGATTTGCCGGCATCATATAAAAATGCTGAATTTTGTATCGTTGACGGATCTGTTATTTTGTCGGTTCCTTCTTCCGGAAATTTAATTTCAATAGATGATTGCGATTTTGAAGAATATCCTTTTGTTGTAAATTCGACAGGTATAGAACCGGCCGGAAATTATTTTGGTGGTAATTATATTTTGACTTCTGCTGAAAAATATGTATATTGTTTCTTTTTTTGGTCAAAAAAAAATAAGTAAAATTGTTTTATTCAATAAATTTTTTACTTTTGTTATTGTACACTTTAAATCATTATAAATGAAAGCATTTGTAGATAAGAGGTCAGTAATGCGGAAATGTCTGCCATTACTGATAATTGCAGTTTCTTTATTAATTTTGCAGTCATGTTATAAAGAGCGAATGGGATGGGATCATATTAAAGGTGAATATCAGCCTGATGTGGCCGCTCCGCTTGTGCATTCGAATCTTACGATGCGCGATATTCTAAATGATTATGACCATGATGACCTTTTTGTGGAAGATGGATCGCATTTTTTATATCTTATATACAATAACAGGGTTTTTTCACAGAGCGCTCAGGATTTTATCGTAATTCCAAATCAATATCTTAATACAAATTATTCTTTCAGCGTTACCGGAAGTTTACCTTATGGAACTGATGCAGTTGCGCCTCCATATACTTTCAATACCTCATTTGTAGCGACTAATAGTGAAAGACTCGATGAGCTATATGTTAAATCAGGGGAAATGAAATTTGTTATTTCATCCTCCGATATGAATCAGAATGCTACAATAAGGGTTACAATTCCTTCCGCAACATTAAATGGCGTTTCTTTTCAAAAAGATATAAATTATTCTTTCGGGATGACCACTTCAACCTCACTTGATCTTACAGGGTATAAAATTGTGTTTGACAATACAAGTCCTAATGTTAATAGTTTGGCTATTACTTATCAGGTAACAGTTCATGGAACCGGCAATCCAAATAATTCACCTTATCATTTTTCGATGGGAGAGTCGTTTGAGAATCTGAAATATTCTAAGTTAATAGGTGATTTTAAACAACATGCTTTCATTTTAAAAAATGATACTGTAGAAGTAAGGATAAACAATAACAATTTCAGCGGACATATAGATTTTGAAAACCCCAAAGCTCATTTTTATATTCATAATTCATTCGGGATGCCTATCGCACTTAACCTTACAAGTTTCAGGTCAAAATCTTATGTTAACCCGCCTTACGACGTAAATATTACAGGCATAACAAATCCGATAATTATAAATTATCCGAATTTTTCACAAATTGGCGACAGTGCACTTACTCAGATACACCTTGATAAAACTAACAGCAATATAAATAGTGCGATAAATACTGCACCGAAGCTCTTTATTGTTGATGTTGCAGGTCTTTCAAACCCTGCAGGAGGAACAAATACTAATTTTGTAACTGATAAGTCGGCGTTTAATGTAGATATGGAAATTGAACTGCCTCTGTTTGGAAAATCATGGGATTTTATTGTTCAGGATACAATGAATGTAAATTTCGGGATCGACCTTGATAATGT
>CAZELC010000251.1:0-4644 GCA_964512865.1 uncultured Bacteroidales bacterium | reverse complement strand
TTCAGCTCACAGAGAAGAGAACATTGATAACGAAAAGAACTTTTTTGAACTTATGAATGCAATAAATGCACTGGCGGAAAACTATAAAATGCCATTGATTTATTCAACTCATCCAAGAAGTAAAAAATTCATTGAACTGAGAAAATTCAAATTCAACACCTTTGTGCGAAGTCTACAGCCATTCGGATTTGCTGATTATAATAATCTTCAGAAAAATGCATTCTGTGTTGTTTCAGATAGTGGAACTCTTGCTGAAGAAGCATCATATTTCAAATTTCCAGCTGTTTCGATCAGGACAAGCACAGAAAGACCCGAAGCAGTTGATAGCGGCAACTTCATCATAGGCGGAATAGCAACAGAACATGTTCTTCACGCAGTTGAACTTGCAGTTAAAATGTCTTCTAATAGTGATCTGGGGGCAGATGTTTCTGATTATACTAATGGAAATGTCAGCGCAACCGTTATTAAAATCATTCAGGGATATACTGGAATAGTTAATAAGATGGTATGGAGAAAGTGATATTCACTGATAAAAAACTTTCTTGTTAGCCTCCAATATATTTTCATCTTTTAGTTTTTTATTTGCATATATTCTAACTTTCTTTCTCATTTCAAGATACTGATCATTTGCCATCTCGCAGATCCTTTCAATTTTTTCAACAAAGAAATCCTCATTTTCAAGTGGAATGCTCCATCCCGCACCCTCATCATCAAGATCTTTCCATGGTGTCTGGTCAGATATCAGAACAGGCGTTCCGCTTGACAAGGATTCAGCGATCACATGTCCAAAGTTTTCGCCTCTTGTCGGAAGAAAGAAAAGGTCATATTTTCCAATAATGGAAATAACTTCTGTGTTTTCAACAGAACCCTTAAATTCCGTTTTTATATTTACAGGAAGCTCAGAAATTAATTTCTCACACTCTTTCCAGTAATTCTCTTCTCTTATAACACCATATATGTCGAACCGGACTGCGCATTTCAATTTCTTTAGTATTTTCAATGCATAATCGAGATTTTTCATGGGAGAGATCCTTGAAAGAAAAATTATACGCAAAGGAGTTCCTTTAGTTTTTACTTTTTCATTATCAACAAGATCCATTTTAATTCGGGGTGACATATTTGAAGCTGTTATAAACTCTAAAACTCTCTCTTTTCCCATTATTCTGATGCAGGCTTCCTTTTCATGTTCACTTGAAAAATGCCATTTCAAACCATTGTGAAGCCCTATCATTTTTGAGACACATATAAAAATTTTCTTTTTGAGTGATTTCAGAGCTAAGGCACCTTCAGAAAACTCTCCTCTCGGAGCTAAAATTATTTTCTTTTTTTTAGCAAAACCGAACTTCATAAGAAAAAGAGGTAGTATCGAGAACCAGAAGCTGAAAAAACTATTCAGATACACTATTTCACAATTAGTTTCATCAATAATTCTTCTTATTTTAAGAATATTAAGAGGCCCGGGGGATGAATAAAAAACCTTGGCTTTTCCAACATTCTGCCAAGTATCAACAAAAATATTTTGAAACGATCTTTCATCTCCGGAGTCTCTGTCGGCGGTAAATATCTGAAAATCAAATTCTTCACCAAGATTATCAACCAAATTAGCAATGGTTCTAATAGGACCTCCGGACTTATAGCCCGGAAGATAATAATTTAAAAAAACCAATATCTTTAGCTTCTTAGAATCATTCATTAAACTTTCACTCTATCTATCACTTTGAGCTTACATATCCAATTATTTTGGCAGGGTTTCCGGCAACAACAGCGCCATCCGGAACATCTTTAGTTACAACAGCACCTGTTCCGACAACAGCTTTTTCTCCAATTTTATTAACATTATGCAAAATATGAACATTCGAACCGATAAAAGCGTTTTTCTCAATTATCAAAGGTTTTCCTACAGGAATATTTCTATAATCATAGCCATGGTCATGTGTAGAAATTGATATAAAATGAGCTAAATGAGCATCTTTGCAAATCCTTACACTACCTGTGAAATCGATTTTACAATCATTCCCTATTGATACCCCGTTTTCAAGAACGAATTTCCCTTCGTCTTTAAATTCATTAAATAAAAACAGGTTTTTTCCTAAAATAACATCATTCCCGACAGATATTCTTTTGGGATATCTATATTGAAATCCGCTTCCTATTAAAACATTCTTTCCGCATTCCGACAAATTATACTTAACAAAAAATGTGGTGACTTTATCTGATAATCTGCTTAATGCACTTTTTATTATCAATATTGCCGCATGCGGCATCCCGAGAATTTTTCCATTCCAGAATTTTTCAAACATTTTTTTCACCTTTTAACAATTGATCAAGCTGTTCTGCATGTGACGGGCGAGACGGATCAATAATTTCCCAGGCTTTAATCGTCCCGTTTTTAGCAAGTTCGCCCATCTGTTCATAATTATTCATGGCATAAATCAACTTTTCCACAATACTTTCAACTGACCTCGGTTCAATTTTCAAAGCATTGACATTCTCTTTCATAAAACCTGGTATACCACCCACAAAAGTTGTAATAACAGGTACTCCGAAGATCATGGCTTCACAAAGTGTTCTTGCAAATCCTTCATGATATGTGGGTAAAATATAAATATCCGCATTGATATAGAAGTTCTTTATCAACTCTCTATCTTTTATCATTCCTCGAAAATAAACGATGTCATCCAATCCCAAATCCTCAGCTTTATTTTTAAGGAATTTCAGAGGCTCCCCGGCTCCGACCACATCAAGTGTCATACTATATCGTAGCTGTCTCATAACTTTAACAGCTTCAAGTAATTCAACAAGACCTTTATCCAAATCAATCCTTCCAAGATAAAGAAGCGAATATGTCTTTTTTGATTCATATTTCCTGTTTCGAATGATGTCTGTTGTATCAAATTGAATGGTTGGTTTTTTATCAATACCTTTTCCGCCAGCTTCGTTAACCATTTTCGTAAAGATCGGGGACACACAAAAAACCGCCTTAGCATATTTGTATAAAAATTTTGATGCTTTTGTTTCAATCCCTTCACTTCCTCTAAGATAAAAACCATATTCTTTACCCAGCAGTCTGGCAATTAACCCCAACCACTTAAAATTATTGGGGAAATATATATAAACAAAATCATTCTGCAATATTCGCCAAATTCCTGCTAAATAGCAGTATATATAGTTTATTATTTTGGGTTTAAATGTTGTGACAGCTGTTGTTTTTATATCATACTCAGCAACATTAAATGTAGCTACAGTTGTTGATTCAATAATTATTTTTCTCTGAAATATTTCTACTTTGTGCCCCGATTCTTTCAAGTGTAATAACACTTCTCCGTCTGCTTTGAAAATATAAAGACCTTCATTTTGTAAAATTATTCCGGAATTATTAATGACGAGGATTTTCATAAAACCGCCTCTAAAACCGCATCATATTTTAATTGATGCATATATAATAACCGCAAAAACTGCCGAAAAATAATAGACCTTCAGGAATCTTGAAAAAATATTTTTTATCTGTTCATTTTTTCTAATCATATTTATTAACCATCCCCCGCAAGGGATCATCATCATAACAAAAGGTATCGCATACCTTGGAACAGTGCCGGCTCTAATAAACGCCGGAATCATATACATTATCATCCCTGACAAACCAACAGAGTAAAGCAATGGAAAGTCTTTTCTGTAAATTACTGCACAATATAATCCAATAAAAACTAAAGGACCAATTATTATAAACCAGAAAAAATTCATGTTCCTTGATGGAATTGAATAATATGCGGACTCAAAATTGATTTTTAAATCCCAAAAATAAAAAGGTGTTAAATATTGAATTCCCACAAATAACGGCATATAAAATACTCTTTTAACCAAAGACCAGTTTTCATATCCGCTAACAACCCTATTCATAAAACTTTCTTCTCCTGCAACCCAGCTTTCCTGCATTTTTCCATCAGATCCTATTGCCTGCCTTTCAATTGATTCAACATTATATTGAGTAGTGGTATAAGTCTCTCCAAGAAACATTCCACCCCACAGCAGAACAACGAGAAGTGGCAAAAGAACAAGAAAATGCATAAACTTTATGCGAAATATCAAAACATAAAGCAATAAGGGAGCAAAAATATACTGTGCTCGAAGAACAGCAAGAATAGCGGTGGCAAACAATAACAGAATGATTCTCCATGGAGAAAGAATTTTGTTATATATTTCCAAAAGCATTAGTGTTATCATCAAAATGGACAGTGTTATAAATCCATCTTTTAATAGTATCATCCCTGTACTGATAAATTGCCCGTAAAAAATTGCCAGCAAAATAGTATATCCAGCAATTTCATCAGACCGGGTCAGCTTTTTTGAAAGAATTCCTATCAAGCATAGGTTTAATACAAAAATAAAAATATTAGCAATCATACCCCAGATAATATCGACACCGAAAACACTAAATATAATACCAAGGAACATCGGGTAGCCCCAGTGATTTATCTCTCCGGGATTGTCTGCTGCATACTCAAGGATATTGCTAACATTTGAAAGTTCGACACCCAGGTCGTAATAATTTCCTGCATCAGAAAATACTGCCGGCGACTCTCTTGATCCATTGCTCACCATGTGGTTAAATTGAAACATGGACAAAACACAAACAACTGAAACACC
>CAZELC010000250.1:0-4654 GCA_964512865.1 uncultured Bacteroidales bacterium | reverse complement strand
TCTTTCCTATCGTTATTATATACACCAATAGCATTATTGTTTTCTGATTTTATTCTGAAGTATTTTCTGTAAGAGCCTGATTCGGGAAGTGCTTCAAAACTTTGAGTTTCTTCTTCTGACCAGTTTTCAAACAGGGTAATAAGCTTTTTTTTAATTTCCATCTTTGATCGTTTATATAATAATAGCAGGCAGGAAAATAATTTTCACCTTCTATCCAAAAATACAAAATAAAATAATATTGTGATTTTAAATGTTAAAATTGAATACAGCGATTACATTTTTCTAAAGAATAAAATAATCAGATAAAATAATCGTTATTATGTTAGTTCTGGCCGAAGTGCCTTTCGAAGTAGTTTTAGTAATGTTTTGTGAAGTTTATTAATTTATACCCCGGTTTTACATAGCCGGGGTTTTTGTTTAATTCATATTTGGCGAGTTATATTTGGAAGCTCTATGATTTTTTTTATATTTGTAATTTTGGATATAATGATTATCTGTTGTTTTATTAAATAATTATTTTATGAGCCTTACAGAAGAAGAAATTGACAGATATAGCAGGCAGTTGAGATTAACAGAAATTGGATTTGAAGGCCAGAAAAAACTTAAAGCTGCAAAAGTACTGGTTATTGGTGCCGGTGGGCTTGGCAGCCCGGTAATTTATTATTTATCTGCCTCAGGCATTGGTACTATTGGTGTTGTTGATTATGATCTGGTGGATGTTACAAATCTTCAGCGACAGATTTTGTACTCTGAGCAGGATTATGACAAACCTAAACCTCTAGCAGTATCTGATAGAATTAAATCGTTGAATCACAATGTAAAGATTGTCCCTCATTTTCTTAAGCTTTCAAAGAAAAACATACTTAAAATATTTAAAGATTACGAAATTATTGTTGATTGTACTGATAATTTTTCGACACGTTATCTGATTAATGATGCTTGTATTATTACCGGTAAACCATTGGTATATGGAGCAGTGTTTAAATTCGAAGGTCAGATAACAGTTTTCAATTATAAAAACGGACCAACATTGAGATGCCTTTACCCTGAGCCGCCACATCCTTTGGAAGTGCCATCATGTGCAGAAGCCGGCGTTATCGGTTGTATTGCCGGAGTTATTGGAGCACTGCAGGCAAGCGAAACAATAAAATTAATTCTTGGCATTGGCGATATATTATCAGGGAAAATTTTAACCATCCAATCGTTGTATTTTCACAAACAATTAATTCCAATTGTTAGAGATGATGCCGCATCTGATATAAAGGAACTAGGAAATTATGAAGATTATTGCCTCTCCGGTGATGCAAATGTTAATCAAATAACTTATGACGATCTTCTCGAAATGATAAGTAAAAACGAAAATGTCCAGGTGATTGATATCCGTGAACCTGAGAAATATAAGGACTTTGGTGTGAAATCCATAAATATACCGTATTACGAAATTGCTGATAAAATCAATATGATTTCAAAAGATAATCCGGTTGTTTTTTATTGCAGCTTTGGTGTTAAAAGTGAAAATGTGATTAATTACCTGCAGCAGAAATTTAAATATAATAATCTATATAGCCTTATAAACACTAAAAGCCTTAATGATTAAGTAGTTTGATATCTACATATTTATACTTTAACATAATTTAATAAAGAACTTTTGCATAATTAAGCTGTTTTTAATACCTTTGCAAGTAATAATAAGTGAAATGTTAAAGAAAATTCTCAATATATTTTTAATATTTGCTTTACTTTTTTCAACTACAGGCATTACTGTTTATTCTCATTACTGCAGTGGCTACTTGGTGGAGAAAAGTATTTATGTAAATCCTGAAGGTTGTTGTAAAGGGCCATGTAATTGTTGCCATACAGATGTGTTAAGTGCAAAAGTAACTGACAGTTTTATTGACAGCAAATTGTGTGTTAACTTTGATGAGATTGTAAAAGAACTGGTTGATTATAATAAATATCCTGTGCTTATTAAGAGTGCTGTTCATGATGTTTCTTTAATGGTTTCTTACCCCGACGAGGTATATGTCTGGCTGCTTCATCCCTTGCTTTCAACAGATAGAAATAGTTTACTATGTGTTTTCCTGACATGATTTGTTTTTAGTTTTCAAATCACCTTAATAATATTAAGTGTGGTATTCTTTTCTTATTTAAAACTAAAAAACACTTTATGAAAACTTTAATAAAAACAATGTTTTTGTTTTTAGCCATTTTAACGATTTTGATTAATTACAGCTATGCACAGAAGAAGAAGCTGACGGGAGTTGTCAAAGGTTATTCAGGTTCCGATAAATCAAAATGCGATGTACTTCCTTATGCAACGGTATTTTGGTTAGGCGCTCATGATGCTCAAACTACAAATGATAAAGGCAGGTTTGAGATTACTTTTCCCGATAATGATGAAAACTACCTTATCACATCTTTCGTCGGTTATAAAAGTGACACATTGCTTGTAAAAAGGCATATAGATAATTTGGAAATTATTTTAACACCTAACCTGACGCTAAAAACAACAGAAATAAATGAAAAGCTGGATGGAAGCTATATTTCAAAGCTAGATCCAAGAAAAACTCAGGTGATTACAACGACTGAACTATATAAAGCTGCCTGTTGCAATCTTTCAGAGAGTTTCGAAACTAACGCTTCAGTAGATGTTTCATATAGCGATGCCATAACAGGTGCAAAGCAGATTCAGATGCTCGGACTTTCAGGAGTTTACAGTCAGGTTCAGGCAGAAAATATTCCCGCAATGCGAGGTATGGCAAGCCAGTTTGGACTTAATTATATTCCCGGTTCCTGGATGGAATCAATTCAAATATCAAAAGGAACTTCATCAGTTATAAACGGTTTTGAATCTGTTACAGGACAGATAAATGTAGAATATAAAAAGCCTGCAACATCCGATCTAGCATTTGTTAACTTTTTTGTAAACTCAAACCTGCGACTTGAAGCTAATGCTAATGCCGCTTTAAAGATTAATAAAAAACTAAGTACAATGTTGATGGTTCATGGTGATGACTTCAGGTACAAGTTCGATAGGAATGGTGATAACTTTATGGATCTTCCACTACTGAATACCGTCAATGTATTCAACCGTTGGGACTATCTTGACCCCGGTAAATTTGTGTCACGTTTTGGTATTAAGTTCTTAAATGAAAATCGTAATGGTGGGACTATGGATTTTAACAAAAAGGATTTTGTTGATGATACATCTGCTATTAATAAAGGAACAGAACCGTATGGTTTTGGATTGAAAACACAGCGTGCTGAAGCTTTTTGGAAGAACGGACTTATGTTTCAGGGTAAACCATATCAGAGTTTAGCATTGATACTTTCAGGAACATGGCACGAACAAAATGGTTTTTTCGGAATAAATCCTTATAATGGTAAACAAATAAGTTTTTATGGAAATGTTTTATACTCGTCGATAATTGGGACAACTGATCATAAGTTTACAACAGGTATTAGCTATATGTATGATGATTACACGGAAACTTATAACCAAAAGCTGTACATTTATGATTATCAGGTGTCGGGCGTAACTACTGATGAAGGCCTATTTACCATACATCATTCGGAAGAAAATGATTATAACTGGAATAGGATTGAATCAGCAGCAGGAGCATTTTTTGAATATACTTATAACTTTAAAGATAAGTTTACATTGATAGCAGGATTGCGAGGCGATTATCATAATAAATTTGGCTTTTTTATAACACCCAGAATTAACCTTCGCTATAAATTTAATGAAACCACCGTTTTGAGAGGTTCTGCTGGTTTAGGTTATAGAACAGCGAATGTAATATCTGAGAATTTGTCGCTGCTTGCAAGCCAGAGAACATTAATTACAGTTGAACCTCTTGACCAGGAAAAAGCCCTGAATTTTGGTCTGAATTTCATCAAAGAGTTCAAACTATTCAAACGAAAAGCTGAATTTGATATTGATGTTTACAGAACTCAGTTTATGAATCAGGTTATAATTGATATGGACAGCACTCCTGTTGCAGTATTTTTTTATAATCTTAAAGGAAAGTCGTATTCCAACAGTTATCAGGTGCAGTTTTCTTTTGAACCAGTGAAGAGGTTTACCGCACTTTTCGCTTTTCGTATTAATGACGTAAAAACTACTATTGACGGAGTCCTCCGACAAAAACCCTTTGTTAACTTATACAAAGGCTTGATAACACTTTCTTATGCCACACGCTTCGAAAAATGGAAATTTGATCTTACAACTCAGTTTAATGGCAGTGCCAGATTACCAGACCAGAGTAAGATGCCGGAGGCACTTAGACGACCTGAGAATACGCCTCAATATATAATAATTAATGCCCAGATTACAAAAAAGTTCAGAAATTTTGACATCTATTTAGGTTGTGAAAATATTACCGGGTTTACTCAAAAAGATCCTATTACTGAATACTTCAGACCATATCACACTCATTTTGATACTGCTATGACGTGGGGTCCGGTAACCGGAAGAACTTTTTATCTGGGATTTAGATTTAAGTTGGAACAACCATAAACAATAAATTATGAAGACATTAAGATTTAAAACAAGTGCAAAATGTGAAGGGTGCGTTAATAACCTTTCGAAATACTTTAATGAAAAGATAGAAGACGGTTCCTGGGATTTTGACCTCTCAGTATCTCCAAGCAT
>CAZELC010000249.1:0-4669 GCA_964512865.1 uncultured Bacteroidales bacterium | reverse complement strand
CTAACTACGGAAAAAGATTTTCAGGATTTGATAATTCGCGAAAATGAAGATGGTATTGTTCGTTTGAGCGATGTTGCTAAAGTGGAATTGGGCCCTGAGCAATATGAACGAAGTTGGAAAATTAATGGAGTCAGCGCTGTAGGGTTAGCAATTACACCACAACCCGGAGCAAATTATATTGAAATTTCTGATGAGTTCAATAAACGTTTGGATGAAATAAAAAAAACGCAAAAGAGCGACATCGTATTTACTACTCTTTTTGATAATACAACAAACATTCGCAGATCGTTGAATGAAGTTGGAGAAACATTATTAATATCTATAGGACTAGTGATATTGGTAATCTTTTTCTTTTTCAGGAACTGGCTTATTGCTATTCGCCCGTTAATTGATATTCCTGTTTCACTTATTTCTACATTTTTTATAATGTATATTTTAGGATTTTCTGTTAATATTCTTACATTACTTGCAATCATTCTTGCAACAGGATTGGTGGTGGACGACGGAATTGTTGTTACCGAAAATATTTTCAGGAAAATAGAAAGAGGAATGCCCATACGTGTAGCGGCAATTGAAGGAAGCAAGGAAATATTTTTTGTTGTAATTGCTACATCCATGACTCTTGCTATAGTATTTCTTCCGGTATTATTTTTAAAAGGTTTTGTTGGAAGTTTGTTCAGGGAATTTGGAGTTGTGCTTGCATGTGCAGTATTGGTTTCGGCATTTGTATCATTAACAATTACGCCCGTGTTGAATATTTATCTTAATAAAAAAAGCGGAAGTCATGGACGTTTCTATATGAAGACAGAACCCTTTTTCAGAAGCATGGAAAGTGGTTATAAAAATCTTATTGAGCGATTTATAAAGCGCCGTTGGACAGCATGGGGTATTGTTGCAATATGTATTTTCATTGTTGTTATAATTGGACTAAATATTCAAAGTGAAATAGCGCCGATAGAAGATAAAAGTAATATCCGTCTTCAGATGACTGGGCCTGAGGGCGCCAGTTATGGATATATGTCAAAGGTAGGTGAACAACTTGGAAATTTTATTATGGATTCAATACCTGAAAGGAATTTCTATTATCTTTCCATTCCCGGCTATAGTAGTTCAGGCCTGAATAGCGGGATGGGAGGGATAGGATTGGTTAATCCTTCGGACAGGGAGCGAACGCAAAGTGAAATTGTTAAGGAGCTTTCAAAGAAGCTTTCGCGATTTAAAGATGTCCGCATATTTCCGGTAGAAGATCAAACTATATCAGTTGGCTTAGGTTCTCGTGCTTCTTTACCTGTTCAGTTTGTTGTACAAAATTTGAATTTTGATAGATTAAAAGAGATCATACCCAAATTTTTAGAAGAGGCAAGAAATGATAAAACGTTTCAGAATGTTGATGTGAATCTGAAATTCAATAAACCAGAAGTTGATATTACTGTTGATAGAATCAAAGCGCGTGAATTCGGGCTTACCGTTGAAGATATCGCAGGTGTGATACAAGGAGCATTCAGCGGAAGGCGTCTTGCTTATTTTATAATGAATGGCAAGCAGTACCAGGTTATTAGTCAGGTTGCATTAAAAGACAGGCAAAAACCTGTTGATATTTCAAAATTATATGTACGTAACAGCGATGGTAATGAAATACCACTTACTTCTGTTACCAATATTGTTTCGAATGCAATGCCTCCTTCACTTTATCATTATAACCGTTATAAATCGGCAACTATTTCCGCTTCGCTTGCTGAAGGAAAAACAATTGGTGATGGTGTTGAGGCAATGCAGGCTATTGCAGATAAATTACTGGATGAAAGTTTCCAGACTTCGTTGAGTGGTTCATCGCGCGATTATGCAGAAAGTTCATCAAATATAATTTTTGCTTTTATCCTTGCACTGGTATTGATATATCTTATTTTGGCAGCACAGTTCGAAAGTTTCAAAGACCCGCTTACTATAATAATTACAGTCCCTTTAGCAATTGCAGGCGCCTTTTTAAGCTTATGGGTTTTTGGTCATACGCTGAATATTTTTTCTGAAATCGGAATGATAATGCTGATAGGCCTGGTAACAAAGAATGGTATTCTGATTGTTGAATTTGCAAATAAGAAAAGAAAGAATGGAATACCGAAAAATCAGGCTGTGGTTGAAGCTGCAACACAACGATTACGCCCTATATTAATGACCAGCCTTGCTACATCATTAGGCGCTTTACCTATTGCATTAAGACTTGGCGCTGCGGCATCGAGTCGCGTTCCATTAGGAATAGTGGTTGTTGGAGGTATTCTATTTTCATTGATCCTGACCTTGTTTGTAATCCCTGCTGTATATACATATATTTCAGGAAAGCATAAAGCAGATAAAATCGAAAAAGAAGAAATTGAAAATATTACAACATAAATAATTTATAATCTCAGCGGTCTTTGCATCAAACTCTGTGTTCTTTGCGTGAAACAGATTTGAAAAAGTTCTCGCAAAGCACACAAAGAAAAAGACACACAAAGCACGCAAAAAAAATATGACGGAGAACGAAATATCATATAAAATAATTGGGGCAGCAATAGAATTGCATAAAGCAATTGGTGCTGGTTTGCTTGAATCTGCCTATGAAAATGCTTTAGCATTTGATTTAAGAGAAATCGGGCTTGATGTTGAGCAGCAGTATCCGATGCCTTTTGTATATAAAGATGTGAAGCAGGATGTGGGATATAGATTGGATTTGCTAGTTGAGAAAAAAGTTATTATTGAAGTTAAATCAGTTGAAGTCCTTGCTCCGGTTCACTATGCTCAATTACTTACTTATTTAAAATTATCTGATTTAAGGTTGGGATTACTTATAAATTTTAATTCAAAATTTTTAAAAGACAATATTCATCGTATAGTAAATAACTTATAAACATAGCGGTCTTTGCATCAAACTCTGTGTTCTTTGCGTGAAACAGATTTGAAAAAGTTTTCGCAAAGCCTGCAAAGAAAAATACAAGCAAAGCAAGCGAAACATAAGATATAAAATGAAAAGGATTTTATTATTTGTTATTTTTTTAGTCCCTGTATTACTGAATGCTCAGCAGCAGCTGACATTAAAGGGGGCAATTGATACTGCACTCAAGAATAATTTCGATATACGGATAGCAAAGAACAATGTTGAAATTGCAAAAATTAATAATGCTTATGGTATGGCCGGTGGATTGCCGACAATAAGCGTTAATGCCGCAGATAATGTTGCAGTCAATGATATTAACCAGGAATATAGCGGAGGCACCGAAATCAATTTGAGCAATATAAATGAAAATAGTATAAAAGCAGGTATTAATGCCAGTATGGTATTGTTCAATGGATTTAAGGTTATTGCCACAAAAGAACGTTTAAATTCTTTGCAAAAACAAAGTGAATTATCGCTTAACCTTGAAATTCAAAATGCGATTGCTGCAATAATGATAAAGTATTACGACATTTTAAGGCAACAAAGTTATTTTAAGATAATCCAGAATTCACTTGATGTTTCAAATAAAAAATTACAAATTATTGATGAGAAAAATAAAGTAGGAATGGCAAATGCTGTAGATATTTTGCAGGCACAGATGGATGTAAATATTGCAGAACAGAATTTAAAAGCCCAGCAATTGGTCATTGATGAAGCTAAAGCAGATTTATTATTACTGATGAATGCAAAAAAAAATTTGGAATATTCAATAAATGACAGTATTGTTGTTGACGAAACACTTCAACAGGATTCCATAATAAATTTTCTTAACCGTAATCCCGAATTTCTTTCTGCAGAACAACAAATAAAAATTAATGAACAAATGGTACGTGAATTATCAGCTCAGCGTTATCCTTCCATTAAAATAAACACGGCTTATGATTTTGCTCATACAGATAACAGCTCAGGGTCATTGCTAATGAATCAGAATTATGGTCCATCGGCAGGTATTACTTTGCAAATACCTATATTCAATGGGAGCGTTTATAATAAACAAAGAAAAGCTGCTTTATTAAATATGGAAAATTCAAAATTAGAAAAAGAGAGTCTTTTAAATACTTTGTCTACTGACGCTATTAAAACATATAACTCGTATTCTACAACTCTTTCGCAATTAAAAGTTCAACAGACCAATTACACTCTCGCTCAAAAATTGGTTGAAGTAGTAATGCAGAACTTTAAACTGAACCAGGCTACTATTCTTGACGTGAAAGCAGCCCAGACCAGTTTTGAAAGTGCAGGATATTTTCTGGTGAATTTACAATATGCAGCAAAAACAGCAGAGATTCAGTTAAAACAGTTAAATTATAGTTTGGGTTATTAAAAATTATTCTTTAATAATTTTCTTAACCACGTCACCTTTATCAGTCTTTACTTTTATAAAATAAATTCCTTGTGCAAAGCTTGAAATATCAATAATAGTTTTAGCCTTAATTAAGGGTTGCGTTATGAGTGCTTTACCTTGAATATTATAAATTGAAATTTCTTCATTTTTATTTGAAATGTTTTTTTCAATAGTAATATTATTTTTTACAGGGTTAGGATAGAAATAAATAATTCCTGAATTGCCCGGTAAATCATCAATCCCTGACATGTCAATATGAATAATATTTGAAGGAGCGGAAACACATCCGTTTGAATCAGTTATAATAACATAATAGTTTCCTGAAGAAGTTGGTGTAAATGTTTGTGATGTAA
>CAZELC010000248.1:0-4710 GCA_964512865.1 uncultured Bacteroidales bacterium | reverse complement strand
TAATTCTCAATCACCTTAAACTCAGTTCTTCGGTTATTGGCTCTGCCCTCTTCGGTATCGTTTGTATCAATGGGCTTGCTTAAACCATAACCTTTATAGGAAAGTCGGTTTTTATCTATGCCTTTGTCAACAAGGTAATTATAAACAGCTTTTGCCCTGTTTTCTGAAAGCTTTTGGTTATAATCTGCCGTACCTTTATTATCAGTATGCCCACTTATTTCAATCTTCATTTTTGGATTCTTATTCAGCATATCAATAAGCTTATGTAACTCAACCTCAGACTCAGGTTTTAAATCGGTTTTATCAAAGTCGAAAAAGATGTTTTTTAATACAACTACTTCTCCAACAGCCAAAGGTTGAAGAGGAATATCTTTTTCGAAAGGTTTGGTCTTATCATAAACGCCTGTAAGTGTAAAGTTCTCTGAATAAAACAGATATCCGTCTTTTGAAACATTAAGTGCGTAATTTTTTTCAGTAGGTAAAGAAACCATGAACTCACCTGTAACCTGATCAGAATATGAAACTACTGCAATTTGGGATGTAGCCAGATCAACAAGTTCAAATTTAGCAGAAAGTTTTTTCTTTGTATTTTTATCGTAAACAGTTCCTTTTAAATAAGTTACAGCAACAGGTCTGATTTTCTCAGCTAACTCAAAACTATAAATATCAAGTCCGCCAAAACCACCTTGCCTGTCAGAAGAGTAATATGCTGTATTACCTTTAGCATTTACAATTAGGAAGCCTTCATCATTAAAAGTATTTATTGGATATCCAAGATTTACCGGTAATGTAAAACTACCATCATCTTTCTTTTTTGAGTAAAAAATATCGATTCCACCAAGTCCGAGCCAGCCGTTTGATGTAAAGTAAAGTGTTTGATTATCAGGGTGAATAAATGGAGATGATTCATTTTTTTTAGTATTTACTGAATCGCCAAGATTAACCGGAACCGACCATTCATT
This sequence comes from uncultured Bacteroidales bacterium, assembly GCA_964512865.1. Lineage (GTDB taxonomy): Bacteria > Bacteroidota > Bacteroidia > Bacteroidales > CAIWKO01 > CAZELC01. The sequence continues at coordinate 3,748 of CAZELC010000248.1, read as the reverse complement.
ATTTTCAGAAAGCAAGGTTTTCCAGATATCCATACCACCTTTTCCACCGCCACGTGCACTCGAAAAATATATTGTTTTCCCATCAGGAGATATACTTGGCTGAGAATCCCATGTCGTTGAGTTAACTTTTGGCCCCATATTTACAGGTGTGCTCCATACATCACCAACTTTTTTAGAATAATAAAGGTCACAACTGCCATAACCATCAGGTCGGTTGCATGCTGTAAAGACCATAAACTTACCGTCAGGAGTTATTGATTGTGCTCCTTCGTTATAGTGAGAGTTAAGCGGTGGCTCTATTTTTACTGATTTTGTCCATGCACCATCTTTTTTGCGACTTATATAAAAATCCTCTTCCTTGTTATTACTACCAACTGTTTCATTATCGCGGGCACGCATAACAGTAATTACAAGAGTTTGCTCATCTACAGTAAGAGCAGGCGAATATTCATCGTTTTCAGTGTTAATATTTTGTCCAAGATTTTGAGGATTGAATGGAACCGGATTTTTTACTGCATTAATACCAAACTCACATATTTTCAAATCATTACTAATTCTTGTTTTTATTCCGGGGTCGTCATTTTTATATGTCAGAAATTTTTCATAGTGAATTTTTGCGTTATAATAATGTCCCTGACTTAGCTCTAACCTTGCAAGATTATAGTAATTTCTTGGGTAAAAATCAGGATTAAGTTCAATAGATTTTTTATATGCTTCAATTGATTTATCAGCTTTTCCTAAGTCGATATAATTTTCGGCAAGCATTATCCAAGCTTCTATAAAATTAGGATCTTCTTCTATAGCTTTTTGCAAATTGTATTCAGCTTCTTCGCTCTGCTTAAGTTTATAATCTTCCATTGCTTTATCGAAGAACTTTTTAGCTTTTTTTGATTTGGTAGTAACCTCAAATTGCTGCGAAAAAGCTAAACTTGTGGATATTATAAAAATAATAATCAGTAAAAAGGATTTTGTTCTCATGTTTAAATAATTTGTAATTTTCAAATGTAGCAAATATAATTAAAAACGAAAAGGGACAATTATTATTTTAGCTAACAGGAACTCATTTCATCTACAATAATCAAACAACTTTCAAATTACTTGTATTTTGATTTTTCAATAGTTAATTTTGGACAAACAGCGGGAATTAAATTATCATTATGAAAAAATCAGGTAAAAGTTTCAATATCTGCAACTTATTGGAAATACTAAGATATATTTCACTTGGAACAGGGATTTTTTTTGCTGAGTATTATCAGGAGCCAATTATGCAGTTAAACATTATTTCGATTACAGTTGTATTGTCTCTCGGAGGATTATCAGCTATCGAAAGTATCTTTTTCGGTAAAAAAGCTGCTGCTATCTCGGGTTATGGTGAGCCAAATGCATATCAAAGACAATCAGGATTTAACAATCTGGCATTAAGTCTTGTAACTATTGTTGTGTATTATTTTGACTGGGGAATTTTAGCCAAGCTAACTGTTCTTTTAACAATGCTTACTTTTTTAACATTTTCTGCTGGAAACCATTTATATACCGCATTGGCTAAAGGAAACAGAAGTATCAGGAATATGCTTAGACCGGCAGTGACAATTGTACTTCTTATTTATACGATTCCAATAATAATCAGAGCTTTGGAAGTTCTTTTTTGAGAATTTTTGAATAAATTATACCTGTATGCGCATTTTGTCAAAATACTCACTATTAATAATATCTGTTATGTTATTTTCAAGAAATTGTAATCCACAAAATAATAATAAAGCTATTGATAGAGAACCTGTTGCAGACGGTCAGTTTTATCCTGCCGACTCAATAGCTTTAGCTAAAGACCTAGAAAGCAGATTTATAAAAGCTCATACTAAGATTTGCAACAACACAATTGCAATAATATCTCCTCATGCCGGCTACATATTTTCAGGAGAAGTTGCTGCATCTGCTTTTAACCAAATTGACGGTGAAAAAAAATACGAAAACATCTTTATCATTGCATCTTCGCACAGGCAGTATTTTGATGGGGCTTCTGTTTATTGTGATGGAGATTATAAAATGCCTTATGGAAATGTAAAAGTAAACAAAGAACTTGGTAGATTACTTGTCGAAAAAAATCCTAAAATTTTCACCTCTGACGCTTCATCACACCAGTCTGAACACAGTATAGAAGTTCAATTACCTTTTCTTCAATATGTTGTGAAGAAGGATTACAAGATTGTTCCAATAATTATTGGTACAGCCGATATTGAAATGGTTAAAAAAATTGCTTCAGCGTTGAAACCATATTTAGGCGCCCCAAATTTATTTGTTATTAGTTCAGATTTTTCACATTATCCTGATTATAAAGATGCCAAGCTGATAGATAAACTTACAGAAGAAGCCATTATTTCGGGAAAACCTGAAAATTTAGTAAAAACAATTGAAGCTAACTCCAAGAAAGGCATTAAAAACTTGTCGACAAGTTTATGCGGATGGACGTCAGTACTCACTCTAATGTACATGACGGATAAGAGCAAGTTAATTACATATCATTCAATTCAATACAAAAACTCCGGTGATGTTAATTATTATGGAGATACAAACCGTGTAGTTGGATACTGGGCAATTGCAATTACAACAAAAGCTGATGGTCATCAGAAAAATGATAATTCGTTTTTACTTGATGAAAAAGAAAAAAAGCAACTAGTGGAAATTGCCAGAAATTCAATAATTAACTATTTGAAGAACAAATACAAACACCAAATTGACACCTCCGGATTTTCTAAAAGTTTATATAGAAATTGTGGTGCATTTGTTACCTTGCATAAAGATGGAAAGTTAAGAGGTTGCATCGGAAGATTTGTATCTGACAAACCATTATACCTTGTTATTCAAGACATGGCAATTGCATCAGCTACACAGGATTACAGGTTTCAGCCTGTAACCTCTGAAGAATTAAACAATATCGAAATTGAAATTTCTGTTCTTTCACCTTTGGAAAAAATAAATTCTATTGAGGAAATTGAGCTGGGAAAGCATGGCATTTACATTATGAAAAACGGTTTGGGCGGCACATTTCTCCCACAGGTGGCAACTGAAACAGGCTGGACAAAAGAAGAGTTTCTTGGTCATTGTGCTCAAGATAAGGCCGGTATCGGATGGTCGGGATGGAAAGATGCAGATATTTATATTTATACTGCCATTATTTTTTCAGAAAAGGATTTACTTCAAAAATAATCTTTCAACGATGTTTTAATTATTTCAAAAAATATACTTTCGTGGCATATCTTATTAAAAAAGAGTATAATTAACATTTTTAAGAAATGAAAGTTCATAATAAAATTTTACTGATAACTTTTATAATCACCTCATTGATGTTTGCATTTATTCTACAGTATCATTATATCAGAATAAACCAGACGCAGATATTCAGCAAATCTGAAAAGGAAAACGATGCAAAAGTAATTGATAGAATACTTGAATCTAAAGCTGCCGGATTTTTAAAACCAACAAAAGACAATTCAGCATGGGATGAAATGTACGAATTCACAAAAAACAAAGACACTGCCTGGGCACATGAAAACCTTGAAGGTGTTTTAATTACTTTTTCATTTAGCTATATAGGCGCTTATGACACAAAAGGACGCTCATTATATACGGTTTCTGATTCAACCACTAAAGATTTCATTATTACCTCATTAAATATTAATAATTGGTTTTTTAATAAAAAGATAATTTATGGTTTTACCATTTTTAACAACAATTTATTCGAAATATTCGG
>CAZELC010000247.1:0-4753 GCA_964512865.1 uncultured Bacteroidales bacterium | reverse complement strand
CCAGCAGCACATCCATATACAATTAAAGCAACTGATTTTTTTAGTGTTGATGCGCGTTTTAGCAATATTTCAATTGCTTATGCTAAAGGGTTTTTTGGTTCGCAGCAATTTAAATTCGGTCCGGACACAAGCTCTTTTAATATGTTCAGGAAAATAATAGGAGGAACTATTAACCTTGAAGATGTTAATTTTTCACTTTATCTTGAGAACGGACTTGGCATTGATGCTCAGGTGATTTTTAAAAAACTGGCTTCTGTTAATTCAAGGACTAATCACACCGTTAATCTTCAGAGCTCTCTTATCGGTCAGCCAATAAATATTTCAAGAGCGATTGAAACTTATAACCCTTCTCTTCCTGTAATTCCTTCCACGTATAATTTCAATCTCAACAATTCAAATATTAAAGCTCTTGTCGAAAATCTGCCTGATAAACTTCTTTTTGCACTAGATGTTGCAGCTAATCCTCTTGGAAATATTTCAAGCGGGAATGACTTCATATATTATGGTAATTATTTAAAGGCTTTATTCCGGTTCGAAATGCCTCTTTCACTTATTGCTAATGAACTTACAATTGGAGATACGGTGAAAATGAGTATTGAAAAACCTGAAAATAATCCTGTGAAAAGCGGCAATGTTTCAGTGATTGCTGATAACGGTTTTCCTTTTTCGGCAAATTTGCAAATCTATATGATAGATGGTAATGGAATTCTCATAGACTCACTGTTTCAAAACAAAATAATAGATGCTGCTCCTGTAGATGGCAGTAATAAAGTAACGCAAAAACGCAGGTCTGTATTAACCGTAATTGCAGATGAAACCAAAATCAACAGATTGTTTGAATCAAAGAAACTTTTTATTAAAGCACGTTTTAATACTGATCATTCTCAATACACAAAAATTTACGATTCTTATAAACTCGACCTTAAAGTTACTGCAAGATTCAATTATTTAATGCAATAGAAGTAATGAAAAAGATTTTAATCATATCTGCTTTTCTTTTAATTGCATCCTTTACCGGAACAGCCCAGTTTTTTTTCAATAATCTTAATGAAAACAAGAGTCTTCTGAGTCTTAGAGCCGATTTTCAGGCAAACTCCAATAATGTTCCTTCTCAGTTTATTAAAGATTATTATAATAGCGAATATCTTACAGGTGAGATTCGAAGGGCTGCCAATGAGCGACTTTCAGAAAATAATATTTTTGGTTATTCATTCAATAGTAATCTTTATTACACCATACAAGACACAATTATTAAAGGAATAAAGTTCTATGTGGGCCTGGAATTCAATAATATTTTCGAAACTAGGTTCAGAAAAGAAGCCTTTGACCTTTATTTTTTTGGAAACTCAATGTTTAATAATCAGAACGTTATTTTTGATGGGCTGAAAATTGACATGTTCAATTATCAACAATTTAAAGTAGGATTGTACAAAAGTGTAATTAAAAATAATAAAACTCATACTTTTGGTGGTGATATCGCTTATAATAAAGGACAGAATAATCTTGCAGTTAATGCAAAAAATGCCTCGCTTTATACTCAGGCGGATGATGAATATCTTGATGTTTCGTTGAATTTAGAAGTACAGTCTTCAAATAATATTTCTACAGGTTTGATGGCAATCAATGGTAATGGTGCCGCAATAGATCTCTTTTACAGTTTTAACGATAACAAGCGAAACCAGTTCGAAGTATATGTAAAAAACATGGGATTTATTAAATGGAAAAACGACTCTAAAGCATACACCATCGATTCATCTTATCGTTTTGAAGGATTCTATATAAGTGATATTTTAAATTTTAAAACAAATCAGATATCAAATAAAGTAAAAGATAGTGTTCTACGTACTCTTGGATTACATAAGGATTCCGGCTCTTATATTACAATGGTTCCATTATCGTTTATTATGACATACAAGCATACATTTATCGATAAACGATTATTTCTTACTGCCTCCGTTAACCACATGTTTTTTACCGTGTTTAATCCGGAAATAATTGTTAAACCAACAGTTCAGTTCAATTATAAAAAAACGGCCTTTGAACTATCACCTATGATAACTTATGGCGGATACGGAGGATTGAATGGAGGTTTGGAATTCAGTGTCAATATTAACAACAGTTTTTGTTTTAATATCGGTTCAAAATATATTAACTCAATGGTCTTACAAAAGAAATCATGTGGCTTTGGTGGTTATTTCGGGATTTATAAAACGATTTGATATGTCGGTAAAAAAGATTAACCTTATACTTTTTATTTTTATTGCTGTGATTTCAAATGCTCAGAACAAAATGATTTATAATAATACTTATGGCTCAAATCTTTATAATTATGGCGTAGATGGTATCCAGGATAAGGATAATGGATATTTCTTGCTTGCCAACACTTCAAACAGCCTTAACGGGAACACAAATATTCATATTATAAGAACTGATTCAGCCGGAATTATTAAATGGGAGAAAGCTATAGGAGATACTTCAATTTTTTATTCAACATGTTTTGAACGTACTTTCGATCGAGGACTTATTATCACGGGTTACACCAACAGAAATTTTCTCAATGGTTATGATGTTCTTTTGATAAAAACTGATTCTATGGCAAACATCCAGTGGCTAAAAACATTTGGAAGTTCAAGCTGGGATTTTGGAAATTCAGTAATTCAATCAAAAGACTCCTGCTTTGTTGTTGCCGGTAAAACCTATGGATTTGGCGCCAAAGATGCAGATGCTTATATAATTAAAGTTAACGAAATTGGCGACACTTTGTGGACCAGAGTTTTTGGTGGCGATAGTACTGATTACGCTTCATCAATTGTTAATACTTATGATGATACTTATCTGATAGGAGCGAATACAAAAAGCAAAGGAGCAGGCGATTTTGACGGATGGATTCTTAATCTCAATACAAATGGTGATACCATCTGGACAAGAACTTATGGCGGGTTAAAGGAAGATATACTTTACAAAATAATAAATACAGCCGATAGTGCTTTTGCTTTTTGTGGGTCAACTAGAAGCGATCCTGCTGTAAATCTTGATCACTGGTTTGTTCGCACTCTTAAATCAGGTTGGGTTGACTGGAGTCTTCCACAAGTTTGGACAGTAGGTTCAGGAGATGAAGCCTATTTTGATGTTGCAATTAACAGAAAAGGACAATATGCAATGGCCGGATATACAACAACTTATGGTGCTGGACTTAAAGATGTTTTTCTTACTGTGATGGGCGAACATTATGATTTTATTTGCAGTGCAACCTGTGGAACACTTTATAATGAAAATGCAGCGTCTATAGGTATTGCATCAGATAGTAATTACTTCATGGTTGGAAATACAGGCGGAACCGAATTCGGGGTAAACAATGTGCTATTTATTAAAACAGGAAATAATTGTCAATTGTCTGACAGCGGTATTCAACATGTTACAGTAATTAAAAATTATAGCGATCTTTCTTCAGAAAATTTTACTCTTTTCCCTAATCCTGCTAAAACGATAATAACACTGAATGGAAATAAAAAATCCGGAACTAAAAATTATATTATTCGGATCTTTAACAGCCTTGGACAGCAAATAATGTTAAAAAATATCAGTATTGATACAGACCAAATTTCGGAGCATATTGATATCAGCGGGTTTAGTAAGGGATTTTATGTAATTAATGTCAGGTCTTCCGACACTTTTTATAATTCTGCATTTATAATTAATTGATTTTTTCTCTTACTATTATAAGACACTCTTTAATACCATAAGTATTTTTTTGCAGTTAGTTAAAATGTTCTTAATTTTGAAGTCAATTTAATTTCATAGCAATGAATCTTCAAACTAAAGTATCTAAAGTTACAACACACGTCTTGAATGAAATGAAATTCAAAGGCATAAAAATATCCATGCTTACTGCGTATGATTATTCATTTGCAAGGATACTTGACCAGACCGGAATTGATGTTATCCTTGTCGGAGATTCGGCATCAAATGTTATGGCCGGGCATACTTCAACGCTGCCGATTACTTTAGATCAGATGATTTATCATGGCGCATCTGTAATGCGGGCAATAAAAAGAGCGCTTGTTGTAGTAGATATGCCGTTTGGTACTTATCAGGGAAATTCAAAAGAGGCACTTGCATCAGCAATCAGAATAATGAAAGAAACTGGTGCTGACGCAGTTAAGGTTGAAGGTGGTTCACAGGTTATTGAATCAATTGATAGAATTCTTTCTGCCGGAATTCCTGTAATGGGCCATCTTGGTCTTACTCCACAGTCTATTCATAAATTCGGAACTTATGTAGTTAGGGCCACCGAAGAAAAAGAAGCACAAAAACTTATTGAAGACGCCAAATTACTAGATAAATCAGGTTGCTTTGCCCTTGTTCTCGAAAAAATACCGGCAAATTTAGCTGAAACTGTTACAAAAGAAATTAAAATTCCTACAATTGGAATCGGAGCCGGAAGAGGCACTGACGGACAAGTGCTTGTACTTCATGATATGCTTGGTATCAACCTCGATTTTTCACCTCGCTTTCTTAGGCGATATCATAACTTAAATGAAGAAATCAGAGGAGCAGTTCTTTCATATATTGAAGATGTGAAATCAGAAAACTTTCCAAGCGATAAAGAACAGTATTAACCATTAACTTTATGAATATGAAAAAATTATTTTCCTTATTAATTGTTGTAGCAGTTATGATTAGTGTATCTGCTATTGGGCAAACAAAAACTGCTACAACGGTGCAAAAACAGATTAAATTTGTTATCCACACC
>CAZELC010000246.1:0-4774 GCA_964512865.1 uncultured Bacteroidales bacterium | reverse complement strand
ACTGCAAAAAAATTCGAAGCTCAGCGCGAGGAAATGACACATAAAGGAATTTCAGATGTTGATGCAGTACTAACCACCAGAGAAATTGCTAAACTTATCAAAATCTACGGTGTTGATATAAAAAATATTGACCCAGAGCTTACTGATTCACCTTTAGGAACAAGAACCTCAGCCGGTAAGATATTCGGAGCAAGCGGCGGAGTTATGGAAGCTGCAATAAGAACTGCATATTTCAAACTGACAGGTAAAGAGCTTGTAAACTTCAAAGTAAAAGATGTCAGAGGTTTTAACAGCATTAAGGAAACAAAAATTAATATTGACGGACTCGAAGTTGGAGTTGCTGTTATTAACGGATTAGGTAATGCAAAACCATATCTCGAAGAGATAAAAAAAGGGAATAAAAAAGACATCCATTTTATTGAAGTAATGAGTTGCCCAGGTGGATGTATTGCCGGAGGCGGACAACATATCGGAGCTGACATGGACAGCATTTTCTTAAGAGCTAAATCTCTTTATGATATTGACGAAAGAGATTCTCTAAAAGCATCACATCAGAATATGCAAATAAAAGAATTGTATGATAAGTTTTTAAAGAGTCCGCTGGGACACCTCAGCCACGATCTTCTTCATACAACTTATATTAAAAGAGATGTTTTAAAATAATTGCTTAAAAGGCACCTGTTTATGGGAACTAAAAGAAAAGATATAAAACTTGTGAACACCGTAAAGGAAAGATGTAAAGTCTGCTATACATGTGTTCGTGAATGTCCGACAAAGGCAATTAAAATTGCTAACGGACAGGCAGAAGTTTTACAAAACAGGTGCATTGGATGTGGCAACTGCATTAAGGTGTGCAGTCAGGATGCAAAACTTTTCTACAATTCAATTGCAAGTATTCTTGATTTAATAAGAAATGAGGAAAATGTCACTGCTATAATAGCGCCCAGCTTTCCTGCCGAATTCAATGAAATTGAAGATTATCGCACCCTTATCGGGATGATTAAGAAAATAGGGTTTAAAAATGTACATGAAGTTGCATTTGGTGCTGATCTGGTAGCAATTAAATATCGTGAACTTCTCGATTCAAATCAGAAACAGCACTATTTTTCATCCGATTGCCCGGCAATAGTTGATTTTATTGAGAAATATTATCCACACCTTATTAAGCATCTTAGTCCGATTGTATCACCAATGGTCGCAACTGCCAGAGTTGTCAGAAAAAAATATGGTGATAATGCAAAAATTGTTTTTATTGGACCATGCATCGCAAAAAAAGCAGAATCTACTGAAGTAAATGAAGCCATGACATTCCGCGAACTAAGGACAATTTTTGCAATGCAGAACATAAAACCCGAAGAAGTTACACTCTCAGAATTTGATACTCCGGTTGGAGGGATGGGTTCAATTTTTCCAATCAGTAGAGGATTATTACAAACTGTTGACATCAAAGAAGATGTACTTGAGGAAAAAGTTATCGTAGCTGATGGTAGAGTTAATTTTCATCAGGCAATTAAAGAATTTGACGCAGACCTGCTTAAATCAAATCATCTTGAACTACTTTGCTGCGAAGGTTGTATTATGGGAGTCGGCATGACTAATAACGGGAATCGTTACAGCAAAAGTTCCTTAATAAGTAAATATGTTCATAACAAACTAGAAGCTCTCGATAAAGAAGAATGGAAGAAAAATATTGACTTATACAAGGATATTGATCTAAGTAACAGCTTTGAAGCTAACGATCAAAATATACTCTCTGCATCTTTTGAACAGATTAACAGCATACTCAAAGATATGGGCAAGTTCACCCCTGCCGATCATCTCAACTGTGGCGCTTGCGGATACGACACCTGCGATGAACATGCAATTGCAATTTACAAAGGTCTTGCTGAAAGCGAAATGTGCCTGCCATATACTTTAGACAAGCTGCATAAATACAATCAGGAGCTTGCCGTTACCAATGAAAAACTCGGAACCATGCAACAGGCGCTCAGGCAATCAGAAAAACTTGCGCACATGGGACAACTTTCTGCGGGTATAGCACATGAACTTAATAATCCTCTTGGTGTAATAATAATGTACAGCAACCTTCTTCTTGAAGATTGTCCTCCCGATTCACAATTGCGCAGCGACCTTGAACTCATTGTTCAGCAATCAGGAAGATGTAAAAATATTGTAAGTGGGCTTCTTAACTTTGCCAGAAACAATCAGGTAAGATATGAAAGAGTTGATCTTAAAAAACTTATCGATGACAGCTTACATTCAATAGTTATTCCTGAGCATATTTCTATAAAAAGAGATTTCAATATTCAAGATAACTATGCCATACTCGACAATGAACAGATGATTCAGGTACTTTCGAATCTTGTAAAAAATGCAATCGAAGCAATGCCTAATGGAGGAAAAATAACTTTATCGCTTGAGGAAGATAATGGTAATGTGATATTTAAAGTCAGCGATACCGGCTCAGGAATACCTGATGATGATATGGATAAGCTTTTTACACCTTTCTTTACTACAAAATCTCCAGGAAAAGGAACCGGACTCGGATTACCGACAGTTTATGGAATTGTAAAAATGCATAAAGGCGATATTTCAGTAAAATCAAATAATGATGAAAAAGCAGGACCGACAGGAACCACTTTTAAAATAATAATACCAAGAAACGTTCATTAATAAAATAATTGATGACATTGAAAACGATCTGTCATAAAAAAAAGAAAAATGAAGAAAATTAACAATATAATAATAACAAGTTATGAAATCACTAAATAAAACAGTCCTTATAGTTGACGATGATCCTGACTACTTATTACAGATGAAAACCATTGTGGCAGGATTAGGGCTTAAAGTAATAACAGCTTCAAATCAAAAAGAAGCTGAAGCAATAATCAGCACAGGCGAATTTGATATTGCTATTCTTGACCTAATGATGGAAAATCAGGACAGCGGTTTTGTTCTCAGTTATAAAATTAAACGTAAATTTCCTGAAATGCCGGTAATAATTGCAACAGCCGTTACTGCAGAAACAGGACTTATATTTGGGATTAATTCAAATGAAGAAAAACAATGGATAAAGGCCGATAAATACCTTGAAAAAGGACTCAGGCCAGACCAGTTGCAAAAAGAGATCTTTAAATTATTGAAAATTTAACACAGGGAAAGGATCAGGGTAAAGGGAGCATCTATACTTCGACATGACAAAATAAAATTTTGTCCGCTCAGTATACCAAAATAATGAGACCTGTATCTATCAGGAAAATAGGAAACATAAAAAGCTATCATAACGCTAAAATAAACAACAGGCTCATCTTACTTCCAAATACTAATTGACAAATACGCTCCCCGAACCCTGAACCGGACCCATTAAAATCCAAAGTTATGGCAACATTAAAAGTATTGATAGTAGATGACGAGCCTGCAATTCGTTCAGGAATAGACAGAATTCTCAGAAATTATACAGTAGAATTTCCTTTTATGCAGGAAGAATTTCACTTCGATCTTATTGAGGCCGAAACAGGTGAAAAAGCAATAGATATCATAAACGAACAGGATATTGATATTATACTACTCGACAATAAACTGCCTGGAATAAGCGGAATTCAGGTGCTTGAGCATATTAACCGTTCACAAAAAGAGCCATTGGTAATGATGATAACATCTTATGCATCGCTCGACCTTGCAGTTAAAGCTACAAAGAATGGAGCCTATAACTTTGTACCAAAACCTTTTACTCCTGCTGAACTAAAAACAGCTATGGAGAACATCACCAAACATCTTTACCTGAAAAGGATGACAACACAGATGAATGAGGAAGAAAAGCAGACCAGATTCCAGTTTCTTTCGGTTCTTTCTCATGAACTTAAATCCCCTGTTAATGCTGTTGAAGGCTATTTGAGAATGATGCAGGAAAAACAGGTAGGTGAAGATATCAGCGACTACCAGCCAATGATTGAACGCTCGCTGGTACGTTTAAAAGGGATGCGCAGCCTTATTACCGACCTTCTTGATCTTACAAGAATAGAATCAGGAACAAAGAATAGAAATATGCAGGATGTGGATCTTTTCGATGTTGCAAAGTTTGCTTCCGACTCTCTTGAACCACTTGCTCTGCAAAAAAACATTAAAATTTACATCGACTCTCCCGAAAGTCACATTATTAAAGCCGACCGGCAGGAAATGGAAATAATTTTCAACAACCTTGTTTCAAATGCAATTAAATACAACAGGGAAAATGGTCATGTGAATATTATCATAAAACCCGAAAAGCAGGGCACAAATATCATTGTTGAAGACTCCGGCATAGGCATGTCGCAGGAAGATATTTCTAAACTCTTTCAGGAGTTTGTAAGAATAAAAAATGTTGACACACAAAATATTGCCGGTACCGGATTGGGATTATCAATTGTAAAGAAACTTGTAGATATTTACAATGGCACGATTGAAGTTACCAGCGAACAAGGCAAAGGCAGTTCTTTCAGAATATTAATTCCGTGATTCATAACGCTTAATTCAAATTTGAATTTTGCTAAGCAGCTCACTCCGTGGTGGGCTGTTTTTTTATCTATTGGTGTCTTGAGATGCGCTCAGTCACCGACACGCAAACAAGCCTAAGTGTCGAAATGCGGCTCGTTTCATATAAAGTTTCCGAGCAACTATTATTTCGGTCAACTTCGACACGATCCTCCATAAACTACCGTTTAATGATTCTCGGCAGCTAAGGAACATCTACTTTAACAAGTTGATAACCAAAGTTTATTGCTTTTTTTGATAAATT
>CAZELC010000245.1:0-4803 GCA_964512865.1 uncultured Bacteroidales bacterium | reverse complement strand
CTTAATCTTATCTTTAACTTTTGAAATATAAGCCGACTTGTTTATTCTTTTTGAATAATCGGAAAAAATAGGTCCGTTTAGTACATCAAAAAAAACTTCCTGTCCAGAAATTGTTTTTATAAATGAGTATTTTGAATATTCTGAGCCACGGTTCTTATCTGTAAGATTAATGCTGAATACGAAAGATGATAAAAGCATGGTTACAGCAAAAAAAGCATAAGCTTTTGGAGTTTTTATATAATATGCGATAATAATGATCATAAATGGCAGAATCGGAATAAGAAAAGCAGATTTTTCAGGAAGTTTTAAATAAGCGATAGTATAAATTAAAATTGCAAATATTGAACAGAATAAAACTCTCCTGTGTGGTGTGTTTATAAAGTTAAGTTGTCTTTTTCTGCGGTTAAAAAACATGATTACTGCCGAAACTGTAACTCCCAAAATGCCAATTACACCTAAAACACCGATGCTTCCTTTGAATATTACTTTTGAGAATGGCGGATATGGTTGTTTATAAGTTGAAATGACACTTATTCCATATTCAATAAATGCAGGCAGAAAAACCAAAATAAAAACCGCAAAGGTTGAAATTCCAAAGATCAGAGTTTTTTTAATGAATTGTTTGCTGTTATTGTGTTTTAGAAGAAATAAAAAAGGAATGAGCATTAGTGCTGATGTAATGCGGCAGCCGGTAGCGATACCAAGCATTATTCCGGCAAGCAGAAGTTTTTCCTTAATCAGAAGGTACATACTAATCATTATAAAAGCGGTTGCCCAGCAATAATCAATAGTTGAAACGCTGCTTATGTAGAATACGGGTATGAATGCAAGTAAAAGTCCCGCTGAAAAATAATATCTGAATGAAAGTTTTTTCAACGCAAAAGCAAAGAACAAACAGGCAATAGCACTGAAAAATGCGCTTAATCCATTATATGCAAATGGAGTAATAGTAGGGAAGTATGCTAATAAAATTTCCTGAACCGGATGCCCCGGTAAGCGTGAATAGACATAATGACCTTTTTCCAAAATTTCATAAGAGTTCAATACAAGTCCCCACGAATCTTCTTCAACGCCAAAGCCTGTAAACAGAAATGGTAATCTTGACATAATCACAACAATAAAGAGCAATAACATCTTTATTGATAAAGGTAAATTATCAAAAGTGTTTAATATCTTATTCATAATTGAAAATGGTAAAATTTACCTTGCCGTATTTCCTGTGTTGGAAAAAGTTAGGGTAACCGGAGAAATTGTGTTTTTCTGAATGTTCAATTATCAGCCAGCCATTTTTATTTAGCAATTCTCTTGAGAAAATCAATTCAGGAATAGTTTCAACTCCTTCCATCTCGTATGGCGGATCTGCGAAAATAATATCAAAAGTCCTCTTTACACTGTTGAGATAATTGAACACGTTTGCTTTTACCGGGTGTATATCTCTAGTTTCAAGCTTTTTTGCTGCAAAAATTATGTTTTCAATACAACGTGCATTAATATCAACGCTTGTAACATTTGAGCATCCACGTGAAAGAAATTCAAATGATATTGACCCGGTTCCGGCAAAAAGGTCGAGAATGCTCAGTTCTTCGAAATCAAAATTATTATTAAGAATATTGAATAGGCTTTCTTTAGCCATATCAGTTGTAGGCCTGACAGTCAAAATGTTTTTCGGATTTATTTTCCGTCCCCTGTATTTTCCGCTTATAATCCGCACAGTTTCAAATTAAATAGGTTGTAAAAATAATGTTGAGGAATTTTATCGAATTGATAAGTGTACAGGAAGTCACTGTTTCTTTCAATAAAAACAATATTTCTTATATACTTTTCGATATATGTATAAAGTGCAGATTCTTTTTCAATCTCGCCCATAATAGTCAGACATGTATTTTCCGGATTAAGCTTCATTTGCTCAAAAACAAACATCAGGTAATAAATAAAATCTTCGCCGGTTTTAAAATTAAATGTATTACAGAGAAGTAATTTTTGATTTCCCAGCACAATAATATCAACAAATGACTGGCTGAGATTAATAAAAACGCTATTATTTTCGTCAGTATTTTTGAATTTGAAAATGATAATTTCAATAAGAGATGTGATATGGTGGTGCAGTGAAATATTTTTGAAATTTTCTGAAATGAAATATTCAGTGAGTTTAGGAATAGCGTAAATATTATGGGAATTTATATTTTTTATTAAATCTGATTTTATAATATCAGATTTTTCGATATCCTGATTAAATTTAAGATATAATTCTTCCTCTTCATTTATATAAAGAGGTGAAGGAATGAATGTGTACTTGCTGTTTTTGAATGTTATCAGTGATTTCTCATACTCCAACCTGAGGTTTTCGCAATTTTGGATAATTTCAGTCAGATTAATAACCAGTTGTGAATCATTTGAAACATTGTTAAAGTTAAACGACTCAAGCAGAATATATCTTTTTTTTACCTCGTCGAAAACGGCGTAAGCTATTCCATCATAAGAAATCTCAAGTGAAAGTGTGTAATGCCGAGCATTTTCAATTGTAAAACTTTCATCTTTAAGACTAATATTCGGTAAAAATTTTTCCATTTTTATCTGTACAAATTATAATCTGTTTTCTTTTCAATTTTTACGTCCTGTAAGAAGGATGCTTTAATCCTAAGCGTAAAATTATAACTTTTTAAATTACCAAGCGGTATCCATGAAAAAACCATTTCCCAACAATGAAGGTCTCTTGAGAATTCTATTTTAGTATAAGTTATTTGCTTTGCAACAATATCGTAACCTGTATTAAATGAAAACCTCATCTTTTTTGTTATATCGAAAGATCCTGAAAGGTTTATTGTATGAATCATTGTTCGTGTGTACAAATTTGTGGCGGCATTCAGAACATGTCCGAAGGTAAGTGAGTAGTTAAGAGCCATATTCCACGGGTTTTCAAAATCTATCGGGGTGTCGGGTTCATAATTTGGTCCATCTTGCTGTGTGCTTTGATTTGCTTTATTATTAGTTTTTTTCTTTTTAAATGTAGAAGAGTTTATATTATAAGTAAGTCCGAATTGCCACTGGTCGCTGTACTTTCTAAATATTCTTTTATTGACTGTCCACTCAAATTTGTTAATTCTTTTTCCAAGGCTGTCTGATGCATAAGGATCCCATGAACTGGCGTAGTTAACATCAAGAGAGTTGAATAATCTTGTTCTTCCTGAAATACCAAGGTAGTCCCATCTCATACTGTCTTTAGCAAAATCATAGCCTGTTCCTAAGGTGAGATTGTCGATAAGCACAATTTTTTTCGTTCCTGTAATTGTATCTTTTCTTGATCTTACTTTCATTTCAAGATTATTTGCAAGCGAGAAAGTTACTTTTCCGGACTTGCCATCGGGTGGCCCACCATAAATTCCGTTGCTGAAGATTGAGTATCTTCCTGTATTTCCAAGTGAATCTTTTTTGTAATATTTGTAGTATCCCCAGAATTTATCACCAAAATCAGGTCGGTAAATGAACCCAAGGTTTGGAGTCATAACATGCCTTACAGCTTTTAACGGACCTTTTTTAAGCTGAAACATACCATAAATTCTTGTAGTCAAACTTGCATTGTAGTAGAAATCGCGTTCAGTTTTAAATTTTTCAACATTATTAATGCTTACTGTGTCTCCTGTCGGATCCCAATCCATATTTAAAGTTTTAAGATACCATCTTTCAGTATAAGTTATTGAGTTTGTAAGGGTGAAAAATTTTAAAAGTTTGATAGAGCTGCTGATTGGTATAGAATGCATCATGCCGTTTCTCATATTTCTAAGGCTGGCACCGGTAAGCAAAAGTGAATCATAAGTTGTAAGTGTGTTTTGGGTGTTCATCACATAATTGACACTGATATTGTCATACCATTTAAGAGCACCAACTTTCTTTTTTGACCTGAAAGGATAAAACCGAGCTACGTTAAAGCTGATTTCCGGGAATTTTAAAACTACCTCTTTTGTAAGTGTGTTTTGCCTGTAGCCTAAATTTGCAGCAAGATTGTATTTTCCTTGTCCCCAGCTTTTCTGATATGCAATGCTCGAATTGAACTCGTTTGAAAGATAGTTGTTTGAATTTGCAGGATTATATTTATTAAAGCTTCTTGTATAAATATTGACATCTGCTGAGAAACTTGTATTTGGACGTGCTTTATTATCTTGTGTGTGTTGCCATTTTATTGAAAAATCACTGAACTTCTGATAATCAGGAAATCCGGCTTCACTAATCTTGTTAAATGCATACCGAACGTCAACCAAACCATTGTATCTGTATCTTTTTGCATAATTTGAGATTCCTTTAATTGCCCAGCTGCCACGTGTAAAAATATCCCCTCTAATTGCAAGGTCAACATAATCATTTATTCCCCAGTAATAACCGCCATCGGCCAGGTAAAATCCTCTTTTTTCAACTTCTCCGTAAGTTGGAATAAGAATTCCTGATAATCTTCCTCTTTTATTGGGGAAAAACCCAAAAGGAATTACCAGTGGCGTAGGAACATTTTCTACAACAAGGTAAGCAGGACCTGTAACAATTTTATCGTCAGGAACAACCTTAGCCTTGGTAAATTTCATTTCGAAATGAGGTTCATGTTCACTGCATGTTGTATATGAGCCAACTTTTATGTCAGTAACATTATCAGCATATTTTTTTACCGTTTTCCCGTGAAGATAACTTTCGCCCTCATTAGTAAAAATGTCTTTAATAAGTCCTTTTTTACTGACATAATTATATGTCATACTCGTTGAAGAAAACGATTGCGTTCCTTGCGAAAATTCAGGTTTCTGAGTTAAAACACCGGCACTG
>CAZELC010000244.1:0-4914 GCA_964512865.1 uncultured Bacteroidales bacterium | reverse complement strand
GGCTTAATGAAAAAAGCCGTTGATGATATGTATTCTGTTTTTCGTACACTTACTCCGATAAATGCTGACGATCAAAATGACAAACCAATAATAATTCCTTCAGGTAAAGCTATTTCTCCTTCAACAGCGGCACATTGTTTACTTGAAATGAAACGTACTGCTTTATTCTTAAGAGGAATAAACAAAGCAATAAGATTAAAAAAAATAAAAAATAAAAAAAATACTATATCAATATTATATGCGGGAACTGGTCCGTATGCAACATTGATAACTCCATTATTTTTTTTGTATAATTCTGATGAGATAAAAGTTGATTTGTTAGATATTAATCCTATATCATTGGATTCGGCAAGGAAAGTAATATCCGGATTGAATTGCGAATCATATATAGATGAAGTTTATTTTGAAGATGCATCAGTATTTAAAATAAACAAAAATTATGATATAGTGATTTCTGAAACAATGCAGGCAGCATTAAAAAATGAACCACAGGTTGCTATTATGCAAAACCTTATTTCGCAACTGGATGATGATGCAATATTTATTCCGCAGGAGATTTCTATAAGTGCAGAAGTAGTATCCAGGGGTAAGTGGAATCCGGTTACCTATATATTTGATGATATTGAAAAAATGTTTCTTGGAGAATTATTTATCATAAATAAAAATAATTTAAACACTTCTGCATTTAAGAAAAAATTTTTTATTCCATGTAATTTGATGAGTAGTGGCAAGTATTTGAAGCTAAATACAAGAATAACTGTTTTTGCTGATGAGGTTCTTATCGAAGGAGATAGTTCATTGAATATCCCACAAAAAATTTGTGAATTAAATTATATGCAATCGAAAGTAATTGAATTTATCTATGAACAAGGCGTAAAGCCAGGTTTTCGACATCAAATTATTAAATCAGGTGTTTTTCAATATAACAATATCGGAAATTAAAAAATGAAATATAAATATTGATTTTAAATAAAATAAATTATTAACCTAAAAATCTAAAAACTATGGATCCAATTCTAGGACAAATTCAGTTATTCTCATTTTTCTTCGCCCCACAGGGATGGATGTCATGTGAAGGCCAGATATTAAATGTTCAAAATTATACGGCCTTGTATTCCTTAATTGGCAATGCATATGGCGGAAGCGGTCAAACAACATTTGCATTACCAAATTTAAACGGCGCTGCACCGTTGCCAAATATGAAATATTATATCGCTATAGAAGGCATATACCCTTCGAGAAGCTAATTATTAATTTTTAAAAATAAAAAAATATGGATACAGAAGTATATATTGGAACTATCCAATTATTTGGATTTTTTTTCGCCCCATCTGGGTGGCTATCATGTGAAGGTCAAACATTAAACATTACACAGTACCAGGCTTTATTTGCTTTAATTGGCAATACATACGGGGGTGATGGCAGAACAACTTTTGCAGTTCCTAATCTGAATGGTGCAGCACCATTGCCAAACATGAAATATTATATAGCATTAACAGGAATCTATCCTACACGGGATTAATTTATCATTCATTTTTAATTTAAAAAATAGAATTATGGCAGATATTAATATAGCATTAAATAAACCAGCAACGGCAAGTAATTCTGTTGCTCCTTATACCCCAAATAAAGCTGTTGATGGACAAGCATCGCCATCAACGCCTTTTAACAGGTGGTTGTGTAACTCAGTGCCAGGGTGGGTTTCTGTAAACCTTGGAGCACAATATTGGGTGAAACGTTGGGTTACCAAGCACATGCCTGTTGCTGGATGGGCAACTCCGGGTTTTGTAAATTCTGATTTTAAATTACAGGGTAGCAATGATAATGTGAATTGGTACGATATCGATAGTGTTGTTGGAAATACTTCCAGTACGACAAACCGTACAATCACTCCAACATTGTTTCAGTTTTATAGAATTTATTTTACTAAAGGATTAAATACAAATACAAAAATGGCTTCTTTAGTAGAATTTGAGCTGTATCAGTATTTTAGTAGTTTATTGTCAAACCTGACATTGAGTGCAGGAACACTAACTCCAGCATTTAATAAAAATACTTTACAATATAGTGCTAATGTTGATTATGATATAACAAATATGACAGTAACTCCTAGTGCTGAAAACACTCAGGCAGTAATAAGAGTGAATAATGTTATAGTTGCAAGTGGAACAGCTTCACAACCGATACCTTTGAATGTTGGTGTGAATACAATTACAATAACAGTAACTGCATATGATGGTAGTAGTATGACCACATATACAATTACTGTTAACAGAGCTGACAGTGCTTATCTGTCATCATTAACTGCACAATCATCAGGGAACCCAATAACATTGACTCCTACATTCTCAAAAACAGTATTAAGTTATAATGCAAGTGTTGGCTATGACATTTCAGGAATGACAGTAACACCTGCTTCTGAAAATTCAAGTGCTACAATTAAAGTAAATAATACTGTTGTGATAAGTGGTCAGGCATCACAGAATATTCCTTTGAATGTAGGCAGCAATACTATTAACATACTTGTAACAACACCAGGAGGATTACAGCAAACCTATACCATTAATGTAACAAGAGCTGATAGTGCATATTTAAATACATTAGTTATAAAATCAGGTGTTGCTACATACATGCTTAATCCAGGATTTGCTCCACAAACATTAAACTATACTTCAAGTGCAGGAAGTAAAAATAATGCGACTGTTACTCCTACTGCTCAATCGGCTACTGCTGTTGTAAAAGTAAATGGTACACAAATAACAACAAGCCAGCCTTCAGTTACTGTTCCGATAAATAACGGAACAAATACAATTACAATAGAAGTTACAAATGGTGGTTTTACAAATTCATACATTGTAACAATTACTAAACCCTAACAAGTTTTGTATTAATAAAGTCAGTCGTGTTTTATATATGGCTGGCTTTATTTTTATAAATAAAAATATAAAGTAAATCATATGAAAAAAATATTTTTAGAAAATAGCAATAGAGATAAAAAAATAAAACATAAAATAATTTATTTGTTATTCTTTTTTGTTTTTGTTTTTATTGGTGTAAGAGCGCAAACTACAATATATGCAACTATGGATGCATATAGAGATAATTCTATTGATGCAGGCTTTTCTATTTATAATGATGTAATGACATTATATCTGGATAATGAGTTTTCAGGTTCAACAATTGTAAATTATATAGGTGATGTTACTAATTATGGAATATCAGAATGTAAAGCTGCATTAAAATTTTCATTGCCTGGAAGTTCATTGGTAGTATCGAGTGCAAAACTTAAACTTAAAATTATTGATGTAACCAGCAGCCCTACTATTACTATTAAATCAACTGATGATAATGATTGGGAGCAAAGTGCCGTAGAAATGAATTCAACATTTCCCGATTTAGTAAATTCATCTACACTTGTATCAGGAGCAGCAATTGTTGCAGGTGATGAAGGAACATGGAAAGAATTTGATATTACAGATTTTGTAGAATCAGAAATTAGTACTTCTGATCATATAATTTCACTTGTAATTTCAGGTACCTCGTCATTAAATAACTATTTCAATTTTGTTGCAGATGATGATGCCTCAGGAGATAAAGCTGAATTAGTACTTACGTTTTACCCTGCTACTTCTACGTTTCAGACAAACGGCAACTGGTCAACATCGGGTAACTGGAACAATGGGCTTCCCGGTGAGGAAACAGATGTTATAATAAATGCTAATTGCACATTAGATCAAAATGCAGAAGTTGATGATATAATTATAAATGCAGGAAAACAACTGACTATTAATTCTGGTAAAACATTAAATGCAGGGGGTAATTTTACTATTAAAAGCAATTCAAGCAGTGAAGGTTCATTTATTGATAATGGTACTTTGAGCGTAAGCGGTACTATAAGCGTTGAACGTTATGTAAGCTCAAACAGCAGCAGTCACTGGGAATATATTTCTTCGCCTATACCTTCTGCATCATCTGATTTATTTACATCATCATCACCGACTATTCGAAACCTTTATTATTCAAATTAATCAACAAATTCATGGAGTAATTATTCAACAACATCGACAGGTAATTTAGAAGTCATGCGAGGCTATGCAAGAAAATATGTTAATGGAGAAACAGGCAGCGACGATGTGATAACTTTTACCGGAACATCATTAAACACTGGCAGTTTATCCATATCAAATCTTACAGGAACAACTATATCTTCTGTTTTCAACGGATGGAATCTTGTGGGGAATCCCTATCCCAGCGCAATTGACTGGGACGCATCGTCGGGCTGGAGCAAAAGTGATTTTTATAATTCGTATTATGTCCGTACAAATGGTACTTATAGTTCTTACGCATACGATTTAGGAACTCATGATGCAACAAGATATATTCCGCCAATGCAGGCGTTTTGGGTAAGAGCCTTGTCGGAAGGCACATTCACGCTTACATGCAATAACGATGTAAGAGTTCACAGCAACCAAAATATTTACAAACCTGCAAGTACAGACAACACTCTTCATCTTTCAATTACAAATAACACCAATGGATTTGATGATGATACATACATCCGTTTCAAACCAGAAGCTACAGAAAATTTCGACAGTCAATACGATGCTTATAAAATGTTTGCCGATGATATTAATTATCCGCAGATATATACTCATGCAGATAATGATGATTATTCAATAAATAATCTAAGCAACATAAACGGTGAGCGCAATATTCCAATTGGCTTTAAAATATCTGTCAGTGGTCAGTTTACCATTACTGCTGATTTAGTTTCTTCATTCACTGATAACGGAAACACAGTTTTTCTTGAAGATACACAAGAAAATATTCTTCAGGATTTATCAGTCAATAATTCATACACATTTAATTCTGATGCCACATCGGGTTTATCGCGCTTCATCATACATTTTAACC
>CAZELC010000243.1:0-4918 GCA_964512865.1 uncultured Bacteroidales bacterium | reverse complement strand
TCTTTTTTATGAGTAATATCGCCATTATGACCTTGCGTAACCGTCCATTCTCCCCAAAAAGGTAATGAAAAAGGGAAATAATTTGTGTTGCTGAAACGCTCTTTATTGTTAAACTGAGTATAAAGATTTTTTTCAGGAGAGTAATGCTGGGTGTAAACAAGTTCAGGTTTTGTGAAAAACCTCTCCCTGAATTTAAGAATATAAAGAAAAAGGATAACGATAAAGTTAAAAGGTAATGAGAATATTTGAAGTTGGTAAACCGACAAAATAGCATTAGATGCAATAATGATAATTGCAATTAACGGAGTTAAAAGGATTACCCATAAATAGGAATATTTTGATGGAATGATAAAAAAACCACCTATTGCTATTGATGTAAGTATAAAATTATATCCTATGTAATAGTAACTCAGGTCATTGATATTTGCACCTATAAATGAGTAAAAAAGATAGGCAGAAAAATAGCTGATGAGTGACAATGTAAATGCGATTCGTGAGTAAAATAATAAACCTATCGCAATTATAAGTCCGGCTAAAAGAGTTTGTTGAAAGAAGATTGCACCTATTGATCGGAAATAGATTATTAATGATTCAGGAAGAATGATATGGCTAAACCATAAATAAATATTTACGGCTTTAATACCTCCAATTGCGTACATTTCATTAAGCATGTATAAGCTTCTTTCACTGATATGAAGACTTGTAAACTGCCTTGTAGCAAGTGTGAGCAGCCATATCCCGACAAGGAATGGAACGCTTAAAAAAGGCAGTCCGTATTTACCAATAACACCTTCCATCATTACTGTAATGAATAAAGTAAGTGCAGAAGCAAAAACAAGAACAAGTAGAAATTCAATATTTAATTGAAAATAAATACCTAAACCTAAGCCAACTAAAAGGCTGTTAAATCCATAATATCCTGAGCGTATGTGAAATCTGTTAAACCCAATCAGGTATGCAGCGCAGTTAGAAACTATTACTGATAATAAGCCGCTCATTCCGGCAATAGGGTCAAAAAAAGTAACAACTATCAGTAAAACTGCAAACTTCCAATTATTCGAAAAAAATATCTGCGAGTAACTGTTAAGTATACTTGTGATAAAATCCGGAAATAGCGTTTTTATTTTTCGCATTTTTAACCTGAAAACTATATAGAAAAAGGATAAATAACTTTTGCTAAATGTCTATTTGACTACAAAAGTAATGATTAATACCCAGATGACCAAAACTTCAATTCATTGGACAACACCAAAAACTCACTTGAATAATGAAATTTTAAGTACAATTATTTATACCAATTTTGTAATTTGACGACAATGATAGATAATTCCCCTGCTGCTAATGTCAAATAAAATTGATAAAAAGTCAAATGCAGCCATTTCATCTATAGAAATAAGCTGTTAATCTATTTGGTTTTTTATGTTGTATTGAAGTAGTTAATTTTGCCGAATAAGTTTAATATTAATACTTCCCCTGTTTTATTTAAACCCAGATTACAAATGAAAATTTAACAAATGCAATAACTTGTACTTTCCTTAATCACTAAACATAAAGAGATGTCATTTTTTTTCAGGAGAGTAATTTTGTTTTTTGCTTTATCCATTGCTACTTTAATAAGTTTTTCCCAATCGGTTCAGGATATAAAAGTTGACGAATTGTATATGGGAACATTGGATAATGTGCTGGATAAAATTAGCAATAAATATAAAGTTAAATTTGAGTTCGACAGAAATTTAGCCCAGAAAATAGAAATTGATACAAGACCGATAGAATTGCCATTGCTGTCTTTTCTGACAAATATTTGCGCTGTAAACAATTTGGTATATATTATTGATACTAATGAAGTAATTCATATTTCAGAAAAAACTAATAAGCAAAAAAGGCAAACAGCAAATGTGTATTCTTCAAAACCAAAGGTAATCACTGCAAATTCTGAAAGTGATGATGTTTTATACGGAGAAAAGAAATCAGAATCTAAAAACGAAATAGAGAAAAAAGTGAAACCAAATCCTAAAAAGTACAATTTTACTTTTTCAGGAAAAGTCAGGGATAAATCATCCGGAGAATCTTTACCGTTTGTAAATATTGCTGTAAAAGGAACTGCTTTAGGAGCAACTACTAATGTTGATGGTTATTTTACATTACTTAAAGTTCCTAATGATACTGCAACTATTGAGTTCAGTTATATTGGATATGAAAGACTTTCAATTGATCTGGAACCGGATATGCCACTTAATAATCTGGTTTTCGAAATGGGAACCTCTACTCAGGAAATAAGCGGGATTGAAATTACTGCGGAAAAGCAAGATATTCTTCAAACAAATCAGGAAGTTGGAATGATAAAACTAACTCCGGTAAAACTTAAAACTCTTCCGAATCTCGGTGAGGTTGATATTTTCCGCTCACTCCAGTTAATGCCTGGGGTAAGTGCCGCAAATGAAAATTCCTCAGGTTTATATGTGAGAGGTGGAACTCCTGACCAGTCGCTGGTTTTATATGATGGATTTACAGTATATAATGTTGAACACCTTATGGGGTTTTTCAGTACATTTAATAGTAATGCTATAAAAGATGTTCAATTGTACAAAGGCGGCTTTGATGCAAAATATGGTGGCAGGTTGTCCAGTGTAGCTGAAATTACAGGAAAAGAAGGAAACCGCAACCAGTTCAATTTGGGCTGTGATTTGAGTCTTATGTCAGTTAATGCGTTTACAGAATTTCCAATAAAAGGAAAAGTAACAGTACTTGGTTCTTACAGAAGAAGCTGGAAAAGCCCATTATATAACAAAATATTTAATCAGCAAACAGACGAAAGCACCACAGAACAGCCTGCAACAGCCGGACCCGGAGGAATGCAAAAAGGAACCAGCGATCTTACTTCGAATTTTTATGATATAAATGCAAAAATTACCTATCGGCCAACAGAAAGCGATATTATTTCGTTAAGTTTTTATAATGGAGCAGATAAACTTGATAAATCAATAAAGCCTCAGACAAGCAGCACCAGACTTTCGAATATTAACATGACTAATACAGATATTACAAAATGGGGGAATACAGGTGTCTCATTGAAATGGTCAAGAAACTGGAATGCAAAACTGTATAGCAATATACTTATCAGTTATTCGAACTATTTTAGCAAGCGTGACCAAACAACCGAAGGAAGCTTTACAAATTCTGCCGGAACAACTGTTGAAATGAAAAGAGGAATGGTTGAAAATAATGACCTCTATGATTACTCAACAAAAGGAGACTTTGAATATAAATTACTACATAACAATAATTTAGAGTTTGGCTTTCAGATAACTAAAAATTTAATTGATTACTCATTCACACACGATGATACAAATAAAATAATCGACCGCAGTACTAATGGAATGCTCTATTCATTTTATGCTCAAGATAAATTGACATTTTTTAAAAATAAACTTTTGTTAAGCGGAGGATTAAGGTATAACTATTACAGCCCTACAAATTCAAGTTATTTTGAACCAAGGTTTAATACTAGTTTTCAAATTACCAAACTTATTAAGCTTAAAGGCTCTATTGGGAAATATTATCAGTTTGTAAAGAGAATTGTCAGGGAAGATATAACGGAGAGCAGTCGCGATTTTTGGGTTTTGGCCGATAATTCTAAATTACCAGTGTGTTCATCAATTCAGTATGTTGCAGGATTTGCAGTTGAAACAGCAAAATTTGTATTTGATGTTGAGGGTTATTATAAACAGTTGGATAACCTTTCAGAATATTCGATGAGAACTACAGTACGTCAAAGAAATATTAGTTATGATGAGAATTTCTTTACAGGGACCGGAGTTTCAAAAGGTATTGATTTTCTGGTGCAGAAAAAATATGGAAAATACTCCGGATGGATTGGGTACACTTTAGGGCAGGTCACCAATAATTTTGCAGAATATGGGGATGCAGACTTTTATGCTTCAAATGATGTCACCCATGAGTTTAAAATAGCAAACTCTTATTCAATTGGGAAATTTGACTTTTCTGCAACCTGGATTTACGCTACCGGGAAACCATATACAGCACCTGAGGGCGGCTACCAATTAACATTGCTTGACGGAACCACAGCATATTATCTGAATGCTTCAAATAAAAATGCTCTGAGATTGCCTGATTATCATCGACTTGATGTAGCTGCAACCTGGAATTTTCATCTGGGAACTGCTCCGGCTAGTTTAAGTTTATCGGTATTTAATGTTTATAACAGGCAAAATATATGGTATAAACAATTCCAGATAATGGATAACGAAATAATTGTCACTGATGTAAAATATCTTGGAATAAAGCCTAATTTGAGTTTTAGTGTTAAACTTCATTAAAATTAATAAAATGAAATTGTCTGAAATATTTTTCTTTACTTTCGCCTCAATAATCTTATTGACTGCATGTAATAAAACTGATTCTGATAGCCAGAATGAAGGTAAAATTGTAATAGAAAGTTATATAAACCCAGGTCAGTTAATAAAAGTTAAAGCTACAAAAGAAATTCTTTATACTTCGGAAGACACCACAGCGCAATATGTTAATGATCTTCAAATTACTATAAGCGATGGCACTAATTCGGAATTAATGGTTTATATCGGAGATGGAACTTATCAAAGCTCTTCAATAATTGCTTTGGAAAATTTGTCATATACAATGAAGTTATTATATAATGGGGAAGAGGTAAGCTCGGCAACAACAATTCCAATAAAACCTACGGATTATGTGATTTCAGAAGACTCTATTCAGATTGAGCAAATGGTTCAGGGTCAACCACCATCAGGAAACCCGGAAGGGAATTCTGTTGATTTAAGTTGGACTTCAAACGATGGCGTATATTACCTTGTTGTTGTTGAAAATACTGAAACAGATCCCGACACAATAAATGCAAAAGCCGGAGCTTTCAACAGAGTTTTCA
>CAZELC010000242.1:0-4960 GCA_964512865.1 uncultured Bacteroidales bacterium | reverse complement strand
CTAAAGGACACAGCACTATGGGTGGATATGATATTTTTAAATCCGTTTTTGAAAATGGTCGCTGGACAGAACCTGTTAACCTTGGTTACCCTATTAATTCTGCCGATGATGACGTATTCTTTTCAATATCAGGAAATGAACTTCATGGATACTACGCTTCCGATAAACCTGATGGATTTGGAAGACTTGACCTTTATATTATCACTTTCCTTGGTCCGGAAAAACCTCTTATCAACAATACAGAAGATAACCTTATTGCAAGTCAGACACAGCCAGTAAGTGAAAAAGTTATTGAACCGGTTGTTGAAATTAAACAGAATCAGCTGACACTTCTTAAAGGTGTTGTTGTGGATGATATTTCATCAGAACCACTTGGAGCAATTCTCGAAATAATGGATAATGAGAAAAATGAAGTTATTGCAAATTTTGAATCCAATAAAAAGACCGGAAAATACTTGATATCATTGCCGTCTGGAAAAAATTACGGATTAGCTGTAAAATGCGAAGGATATCTTTTTTATTCTGATAATTTTAATATCCCGGCATCTACCCAATATCGGGAAATTGTTAAAGATATCAGATTACAGAAACTTGCTGTCGGTAGTAAAATTGTTCTTAATAATATATTTTTCGACTTTAATAAAGCTACATTACGCCCGGAATCAACAGCCGAACTTGAAAGACTTGTTAAACTTATGAACGAAAATCCGACTTTGAAAATAGAATTATCAGGTCATACCGATAACAAAGGAACAGCTGCTTACAATAAAAAACTCTCGGAAGAAAGAGCAAAAGCCGTTTATGATTTTTGTATTTCAAAAGGAGTCAATAAGGATAGGCTTACTTATGTCGGTTATGGTTTTGATAAACCAATTGCTTCTAACGATACAGAAGAAGGAAGGCAGCTTAACAGAAGAACAGAAATGAAAGTTCTAAGTAAATAAAATATTTTATTTTGATTTTAAGCACAAACATATTATTTTTACCTTTGCAGTTGCTTAAAATATTAAATCATAGTTTCGAACATATAATTAAATAGAGATGAAAAAATTTTATTGTTTAACTTTTACGATGGCTTTTTTCTTTGCTGTAATTGTTAATTCTTTTGGACAGAATGTCGAATTTAAAAAGGAAAACTTTGCAGGTCAGAAGAAAGAACTGAAAAAAGCAGTAAAAAGCATTAAAAAGGGTGATGACTGTTTTTATGAAGATATGAAAGGAAAATATGCTGAGGCATTAGACTATTATCTGATGGCTAACAGTTTTAACCCTAATAACGCAGTTCTGAATTATAAAATCGGAGTCTGTTATCTTAAATCATTTTATAAGAATAATGCATTAATTTATCTCGAAACAGCTCAGAGATTAAACCCAAACGCTGCACCTGAAATTAATTATTATTTGGGTAGAGCTTACCAGTATAATTATATGTTTGAAGAAGCAATCTCTAAGTACAGGGAATATGCAGCTTCACTAAAAACCCCAAAGCCGGAAGACACCGCAGATGTTAACAAAAAAATAAGGGAATGTATTGATGGAGATATTCTTTATAAAAATTCTAACAGAGTACTGATTGAAAATGTGGGAGGACATATTAATTCTATGTGGGATGATTACAGCCCGTTTGTAAATCAGGATGAAAGTACTCTTGCTTTTACATCAAGAAGAAAATCAACTACCGGCGGGAAAACAAATCCTTACGATTATATGTATTATGAGGATATTTATTTTATTTACAAAAATGCCGACGGAAGCTGGTCAAACCCGTTTAACCCTGGAAAGCCGTTAAATGATAATAAAAATAATGCTACTATTGACCTCTCTGCTACCGGTGATACAATTACTATATACCAGAATAAGAGTTTTAGCGACTTTCTTTATGAAAGTTATAGAGTAAAAGGAAAATGGTCAAAACCGGTAAAACTTCAAAAAGAAGTAAATATGAGAACTTACTGGCAGCCATCTGCAACATACTCCAAGGACAAGAAAACTATCTATTTTATAAGCGATAGGGAAGGAGGGCAAGGCTCTACAGATATTTATGTTTCAAAACAACTTCCCGATGGAAAGTGGGATATTGCAAAAAATCTCGGACCTGATATAAATACAAAATATGGTGAAGATGCTGTTTATCTTGTTAATGATACAATTCTGTATTTTAGCTCGCAAGGTCATAATACCATGGGCGGATATGATATTTTTATTTCAAAACTTAAAGATGGAAAATGGTCAAAACCTGTTAATATAGGCTACCCTATGAACTCTGCCGGTGATGATATGTTCCTGATGATTTCAAAGGCAGGAAACGGATATTTTGCATCTGACAGACAAGGTGGCTTTGGTGGACTTGATAACTATTTCGTTAGATTTAATATGTCAGCCGATGAAATCCTATCACAGGTTTTACCGGTTTATATTGATGGTGCTTTCATTGATAATAAGACGGGCGAACCGGTTATGGGCTCTGTAAATATCCTTGATTCAATTCAAAGACCGTATTCAATTGCATTTAGTGATAGCCTTGGAAAATTTGCTACCTCACTTACCTCTACTAAAAAGTTCTTTATGAATGTTAATATTAAAGGTTGTAATGCTAATATTATGAAAGGCGTGAAAAGATACGGGACTTTATATAACCCGGGATTTTCACCCGCAGACCAACTTAATTCAAATATAAAACCTACAGTGATAAGCGGCGTTGTTATTGATGATAAAACATTCCAGCCGTTACAGCCAAAAATCGAGGTTATTGACGTAAAAACAAATAAAACAGTTGCCACTATCATCCCTGACAGTACAGGTAAATTTATCATTTCTGTTCCATCTTCTAAACAATACCTTTTTAATATTAAAACTGACGGATGTGAACATAAAAAAGTGCTTCTTGCTAATGACGATATTAACTATGCTATTAGTGATGTTGATGGAAAACTTATTAAACTTGAAAATGTTTATTTCGATTTTGATAAATTTTATATCCGACCAGATGCTGCAGAAATCCTTAACAGACACGTTGAACTATTTTTGAAAAATAAAGATTGGAAATTAATTCTTAGAGGACATACAGATAATATGGGTAGCGACAAGTATAATATGTTCCTTTCAAAAAAACGTGCAGAATCTGTTAGAGATTATCTTGTTGAAAAAGGACTTAAACGTAACAGATTTAAAATGGAAGGATTCGGATTTACCCAGTCAATTGCTACCAACACTACTCCAAAAGGAAGACAGCTAAACAGAAGGGTTGAATTTTACATTAAAAAATAACTAAAATTCTTCAGATGCAATAAGCTTGAAAAGCTTGTCGTTTCTGCGAACAATATTATTTACGGGAATAGAGCAGGTAATACCTTTATCTGCTCTGTTTGTTTTTATAAGGTCTACCCTTAACTCACCGATAAAGTCTTCGTAAACCCCAGTTGTAGGACCAGAAATTACTATTTCGTCACCGGTTTCTAAATTACCCGTTTCAATTTTAATTTCGGCAACACCTATATTTGAGAAATAATTAGTCACTTTACCAATATAAACTTTTTGCTTTGTAGCCATTGAGCCATATCTTTCTGTCCATTCGCCTATCTTTTTACCAAGGTAATAACCTTCCCAAAAACCACGATTATAAACTGATTTTAACTCTTCAACCCATTTGTTTATTTTATCTTGGTTATATTCGCCGTTAAAATATGAGTTTACGGCTTCCTTATAGCATTTTGTAACGGTTTTTACATATTCTGCCGAACGACCCCTTCCTTCAATTTTAATTACTTTTACACCGGCTTTAATTATTTTATCGATAAAACCAATAGTGCAAAGATCTTTAGGCGACATAATATACTCATTGTCTATTTCAAGTTCAATTTCTTTATCTTTATCATGTACAATATATGAACGGCGGCAAGGCTGAAGGCATGCACCACGGTTTGCAGAATAATTGAAATTGTCAAGACTAATATAGCATTTCCCGGAAACGGCCATACATAAAGCACCGTGACCAAATATTTCAACTTTTAATAATTCACCTTTTGGTCCTTTTATGTTTTCTTCATTGATTTTTTTAATTATATCTGCAACCTGTCTAAGACTTAATTCCCTCGCTGTTACGATAACATCAGCAAATCCGGAAAAAAACCTTACCGCTTCAAAATTTGTTATATTACATTGTGTTGATATGTGAACCTCTACACCGGTTTTATATGCAAACTCAATAACAGCCATGTCAGAAGCTATTATTGCAGTTATATTATTTTTTTTTGCTTCAAGAATAATCTTCTTCATTAAATCAAGCTCGCTATCATAAATAACTGTGTTGAGCGTGATATATGTCCTTATTTTATTTTCCTTGCATATTTCAGAAATTTTTCCAAGATCTTCAAATGTGAAGTTATTTGATGACCTTGATCTCATATTCAATTGCTCAACACCAAAATAAATTGAATCGGCACCCCCTTGAATAGCAGCCATAAGTGATTCGTAAGATCCCACAGGCGACATAATCTCTATATTATTCATTTTTATTTTTTTTTGCAAAGTTATAAGAAAATTTTCTATATTTACCCTGATAATCTACCATAAACAAATGAAAATATATTTACTTCTCCCTGCTGTAATTATATGTCTATCCCTGAATTCGTGCAAACCATCAGCCGATAAAGCCCGTAATTACTATTCTGAAATTCTTGAACAACTCGATGCTGTGGTTGAGAAAGAAAGCACTATGATAAACTTTATTAATATGGAGATGCAGAAAAGCGATACCACTGCTTTAAAACTTCAAAAAAATAAAATTAAAGACACAACTAATCTCGTTCTTGAAATAGATGCATCTTATGATGACTTTAAAAAACAAATAGACATATCTTTGCAGGAACTTCAAAAATTACCGGATTTTGATAATAAAACTGATCTTCGGGATGCAGCTATTGATTTGTGTAAGGAGTATCAGATTGTTGCATCAACCGAC
>CAZELC010000241.1:0-4988 GCA_964512865.1 uncultured Bacteroidales bacterium | reverse complement strand
TTATTGGTGTTACTTTTTATTACGTCATTGTTATTAATACCAGTTTTCCCGGCGCTTTTCAAGTCAGTTGACAAATTATTATTTTCTATTACGTTATTTCCACTATTGTCATTAGTTCTTATTGTTGTTGATGAACCGCCGACTTGATCTCCTCTGTGACCATAATAAGTCCCGTTATAATATGGATCATTCCAATAATTATTTCCCCAATATCCATCATTATAACCATCCCAGTATCCATTCCAGTATCCATTATTATAACCTGCCCAGTAAGGCGACCATCCCCAATAATAGTTGCCCCAGTAATTCCATCCAAAATTCCATCCCCATCCCCAAGAGAATCCAATATTCCAACAGGATCCACCGTAATAAGGGTAGCCAAAACCCCACCCAAAATTCCAACTCCATCCATAAGGGTCGTACCAATATGGGTCAGTATAAAAGCCATCATAATAACCGCATCCGATATAAACATTATCAAACCGTCTTAACCTGCTGGCATAAGAGTATTCATCTCCGTAATAATAATTGTTATTAACCAAAGTCTGATTTCCATTATCGTCATAATAGGTTTCACTGGTCGAATAATTTGGATTATTTCCATCATTGGTTGTATATACATTTGGATCGGAAGCATTTTGATTGTTTTGATCTTCTGAATAATTCTGACCTTTGTACTGATCAATTTTAGATTGATCTACATTTTTTTGTGAGATATCTGCATCATTAGAGTTGTTGTTTTGTGCAGAAGGATCTGAGGTGTTTTTATTTGTTTTAACCTCAACACGTTTCCCAGCGTTGGTATTGTTAGGATTGTCTTTTTTTGAGTAATAGACATCATCATTTGCAAAACTGGCTTCAAAGGCTGATTTACAGGCAACACCTGATAAAAGAACAATAACAGCCAAAATTTGTAATAAAGTTTTCATAATCGCTTCCTCCCGGATTGTATGTATATTAATTTTATTTATTAGCTTTGTCATAAAATTTAAATTATATCAAAAATTATACCACAAAATGGCAAAAGATCTATGTTCTCGTGAGGAAAATTACTCACAATGGTATAACGACCTGGTTTTAAAAGCAGATTTAGCAGAGAATTCAGCTGTTAGAGGCTGTATGGTTATAAAGCCTTACGGGTATGCTGTCTGGGAAAAAATTCAATCCGCATTGGATAAAATGTTCAAAGAAACTGGTCATTATAATGTTTATTTTCCAATTTTTATTCCAAAATCATTTTTTAGTAAAGAAGCAAGCCATGTTGAAGGATTTGCTAAGGAATGCGCTGTTGTTACTCATTACAGACTAAAAAAATCTGATGATGGTAAGCAAATTATTGTTGATGAGGATGCTAAGCTTGAGGAAGAACTTATTGTAAGACCTACATCAGAAACAATAATTTGGGATACATACAGGACGTGGATAAAATCTTACAGAGATTTGCCAATATTAGCAAATCAATGGGCGAATGTTGTTCGATGGGAGATGAGGACAAGGCTTTTTCTTAGAACAGCTGAATTTCTTTGGCAGGAAGGACATACTGCGCATTCAACAGAAAATGAAGCTATTAAAGAAGCAGAAACAATGTTGAATGTTTATGCAGATTTTATGGAAAACTATATGTCGGTACCAGTATTAAAAGGAACGAAATCACCTAATGAAAGATTTGCCGGTGCAATTGAAACTTATTGTATTGAAGCATTAATGCAAGATGGTAAAGCTTTACAAGCAGGTACTTCTCATTTCCTTGGGCAGAATTTTGCAAAGGCATTTGATGTTAAATATTTAACCAAAGAAAACAAGCTTGAATATGTTTGGGCTACTTCCTGGGGAGTTTCAACCCGTCTTATGGGTGCACTTGTTATGAGCCATTCTGATGACAATGGACTAGTACTGCCACCTAAACTTGCACCTTATCAGGTTGTTATAATTCCCATTGCTAAAAATCCGGAACAACTAGCACTTGTAAGCGAAAAGGCCAATTTAATTAAAAAGTCCCTTGAGATAAAAGGAATTTCTGTAAAATTTGATGACAGAGATAATTTAACACCAGGGTGGAAATTTTCGGAATATGAATTCAAAGGAGTTCCAGTCAGGATTGCAATAGGACCTAGAGATATTGAAAATAATACTGTTGAACTTGCAAGAAGAGACACTTTGGAAAAATCAATTTATCAAATGGCTGATATTGATAATAAAGTTGAACATTTGCTTGAACAAATTCAAAAAAATCTTTACCAAAGGGCTCTTACTTATAGAGAAGAGCATTCATATCGTGTTGACAACTGGAATGACTTTAAGGATAGTATTAAAAATAAAGGTGGTTTCATTTACGCTCACTGGGACGGTACTCCTGAAACAGAGCAAAAAATAAAAGAATTGACAAAAGCAACCATCAGATGTATACCTTTAAATAATATTAAGGAAGACGGAAAATGTGTTTTTTCTGGGAAACCTTCTAGTCAAAGAGTTGTTTTTGCAAAAGCATATTAAGAATAAAAAATTTTTTTAATTTTGGTACTTATTAAATTTATAAATTATGGCACAAAGTATTAACAAAGTTATTCTTATCGGCAGATTAGGAAAAGATCCTTTCGTTAAAGTTTTCGAAAGTGGTGATAAAAATGTGACCTTTTCATTAGCTACATCTGAGTCATACACTACCAGAGATGGTCAAAAAAATGAATTAACCGAATGGCATAATATCGTATTAAGAAAAGGACTTGCCGAGGTTGCTGAGAAATATCTAAAAAAAGGTGATCTCATTTATGTTGAAGGGAAAATCAAATCAAGAGAGTACACCGATAAAGATGGTCAGAAGAAGAGAATTACTGAGATTATTGGTGAAAACATGACAATGCTTGGTGGTAAAAGAGATGGAGTCGGGGCAGGGCAGGAACCAAATATACCTAATGAAACTCCAGTCAATATTTTACCTGATGACAATGATGATCTCCCATTTTAAAGAAGGAATATTGAAGGCAAAAGTTAAGTTTTCTTCTATCAAAATAATAATTAAGTCAAACTTTCTTGAAATAATATTTGAAAAATGGAAATTAGCGACTTCAATGAATTATTTAACCGCTTTAATTTGCCTTTTCTTTGTTATAAGTTTGTTTTCTTGTGAAGACCCTGTCTATACACCTAAACCAAGAGGATATTTTAGACTGGCTTTACCTAAAAAACAATATAGAATACTTGACAGTATTTACCCTTATAGTTTTGAATATCCAAATTATTCAAATATTGAGAATGACCTTGAACCGGGTTCAGAAAAATATTGGGTTAATCTTTGTTTTTATAAATTCAAAGGCACAGTTCATTTTACTTACAGAAAACTTAATGGGAATCTTGATAAGCTTGTTGAAGATTCGCGTTCCTTTGCAATGAAACATATTCCAAAAGCTGATGATATTGAAACACAAATAATTTCAAACCCGAATCAAAAGGTGTATGGTTTGGTTTATGATATTAAAGGCTCAGGAGTGGCTTCAACTTATCAGTTTTATCTAACAGACAGTGTTGAAAATTTCATTAGAGGCGCACTTTATTTCAATCTTGTTCCTAATAATGATTCATTAGCTCCTGTAATTGATTTTGTTAAATTAGATATTGAGCATCTGATTAGAACATTTAAATGGAAAAAGCCTAAATAAAACACTATTGATCTGCGAAATTTACAACAGTTTCAATAAATGAGCTTCTGTTATCAGAATGCACCCAATGACCTGCTTTAGGTATTGTAATTATTTTGGCCTCAGGGAAGTTTATATAAATATTGTTTAAATCACTATTTAGTATGAAGTTTGAATTCTCCCCTCTTATAAAAAGAACAGGAATAAAAACTTTTTTATCTGAATATACTGCAGAGCGAATATCCTCAAGATTTTTATAAATAACTTCGACATTTGATTTCCAGAGTATTTTGTTGTTTTCTTTTTTAAAATTCTTTAT
Source organism: uncultured Bacteroidales bacterium (assembly GCA_964512865.1). Lineage (GTDB taxonomy): Bacteria > Bacteroidota > Bacteroidia > Bacteroidales > CAIWKO01 > CAZELC01. The sequence goes on along the minus strand of CAZELC010000241.1, from coordinate 1,034 downwards.
TATTACCTGTTTGCTTTCATCCTTGAGTTTGAATAAATCTAAATGAGATTCAATTTCATTATAGTTGTGTATTGTATTTAAGTTGATTGACGACATGGCCTTAAATATTGTCAAAATTTCGTTATTTACCGGGTATTCTTTTTGGCATATATCAACAATAACAAGTTTTTCGACCAATTTTTGATTTTGAAATACAAGCTTAATACAAACTTTACCTCCCATTGAATGCCCCACTAAAATTGGCTTAACGATTTTATTATCCAAAATAAATTCTTCAATATCGTCTGCCATTAACTTGTAGCTAAATTCGTTGCTGTGAGGTGATAGCCCATGATTTCTTAAATCAACAATAAAAACAGTATACTTTTCAGCAAGTATTTTTGCTATTCCTACCCAGTTGTCAAGCATACCTAGCAACCCATGAACAATTATCAATGGATCTCCTTCGCCGAATTTCTTAAAGTTGAGTTTCAAATCTGGATGCTTTTTAACTGTTTCAAATACAATTGTATAGTGTTTTCTAAACCAAAGTATAATGCATCGCAAACTAACGCATGTCCAATCGAAACTTCCAATAAATTGGGAATATTAGAAGTAAAATACTGAAGGTTCTCGAGGTTAAGATCATGTCCTGCATTAATTCCAAGTCCCAAATCATTTGCAACTAAAGCAGCTTCATAGTATTTTTTTATTGCGGTCGTTCTGTTTGAATTATATTTTGATGCATAATCTTCGGTATAAAGCTCAATTCTGTCAGCGCCTGTTTTTATTACGTTTTTTATCATCAAAGCATCAGGGTCAATAAATACTGAGGTTCTAATACCATTGTTTTTAAATTCACTGATAATTTCTTTTAGAAATGATTCATTTTTAATCGTATCCCAACCCGAGTTTGATGTTATTGCATTTGGCGGATCGGGAACAAGAGTAACCTGGCTGGGCTTAACTTCTAAAACCAAAGACACAAATTTTTCTGAGGGATATCCTTCAATATTAAACTCTGTTGTAAGTATTGGCTTTATTTCACGGACATC
>CAZELC010000240.1:0-5058 GCA_964512865.1 uncultured Bacteroidales bacterium | reverse complement strand
CCTCTTGTGTTAATAGTTTGTTAAGTTTTTACAAAATGCAGATAATTAAAGATTTCTCGCTATTGTTAGAGATGACAAAATAATACTGCATTTTGTCATTTTGAAGAATGGGAAACTCAAAACTTAACGAATCATTGTTATATCAAGGATTATTATTAATTATTTATCTAAAAACGAAAATATTATACAGAAAACATATTAATCAAGGAGATAGGAAGTTGTTTATTTCGATAAGATTATACAATATTGTTATTAAAATATTAACATTAATGCTAATATGCTTTTTTTTAATGATATATTTTATTATATTTGCATATTTTTGAAAAAAGTCCTTTTTAAAAACGTAACAGATATTAATTTTTTTCATATTAAACATCAGATAATAATGAAAAAATTTCTACATTCTTCTGGAAAATGGGTACTTACTGTACTGTCATTTTTATTCGTTATATTAACTACAATCAATCAAGGTCAGGCGCAGAACCCCGTAGCCAGCGATGATTGTTCAACTGCTCCCATGATTTGTAACCTTGATGGTTACACAGGCAATACCAGCTCATCATATACTCCTGATTGTTCAACCTGTGCTTCCTCTGGTGGTGATTATAGTAATATGTGTCAATCCTGCAGCGAATTTGATGGAATAATAAATAATAATTCATGGATTACTTTTACTGCTGAAGCTACAATTGCTACTTTAAAATTTGATGTTACCAATTGTGTCAATCATCAAGGAATTCAATTTGGAATTTATTCAGGAAGTAATTGCGATAACTTTCATTTGTTAACAGATATTGCTTTCACGTCTCCCACTCAGGGTTTAGGTGAAGGTGCGTTTACGATTACTGCAAATCCATTAACTGTAGGAAATGTTTATTATATTATGGTTGATGGTTATGCTGGCGATGTTTGTGATTATGAAATTTCGGTTATTGATGGTATCGCTACAGGAACTGTAACAGGAACAGCAAGCGTATGTGCCGGGCAAAGTGGAGTTACTTATCATATAAGTACCAATGCAACTGGTTTTGTTTGGACGGTTCCGTCAGGAGCTACAATTACTGCAGGGCAGGGAACAAATACGATTACTGTAAACTGGGGTACTGCTTCATCTGGAGATGTAATTTGTCAAACTTCTGCTGGTGCTTGTCCGGGAATACTCCGGAATTTCCCGGTTACTGTAAACCCTATACCTGTTGCTGAAGCAGGCGTTGCCCCTAGTCAGATAACATGTACATCAACATCTATGGTATTAACGGGTAGTGGTGGAGGAACATATTCATGGAGTGCCTCTAATGGTGGCCATATTGTATCTGGCGCAAATACTGCAACTCCAACTATTGATGCAGCGGGAACATATACTTTAACTGTTACAACGAACGGATGCAGTGCATCGGATAATGTTGTTGTAACTCAGAGTATAGTTTTACCAACAGCAGAAGCAGGTGCATCGCCAGGAACAATTACATGTGCAAATACATCAATGGTATTATCTGGTAGTGGTGGCGGAACATATTCATGGAGTGCATCAAATGGAGGTCATATAGTATCTGGTGCAAATACTTCAACTCCAACCATTGATGCTGGTGGAACATATACGCTTACTGTTACTCAAGGAACTTGTACAGCAACAGATAATGTTGTTGTTTCACAAAATACAACACCTCCTGCTGCAGATGCTGGAACAGCTCCGGGAACACTAACTTGTACGGTTACAAGTTTGCAATTAACAGGAAGTGGCGGAGGAACATATTCATGGACTGCCTCAAATGGAGGCAATATTGTTTCAGGTGCAAATACAGCAACTCCAACAATAGATGCTGCTGGTACATATAATGTTGTTGTAACAGGAGGGAATGGTTGTACTGCATCTGATTTTGTTGTAATAACTTTAGATAATACACCACCTCCTGCAGAAGCAGGAATGGCGCCTGGTATAATAACCTGTTCAACAACAACTCTTGTTTTATCAGGAAGTGGTGGTGGAACATATTCGTGGAGCGCCTCGAATGGTGGACATATTGTTTCAGGTGCTGCTACTGCAAATCCTACAATTGATGCAGGTGGAACTTATACGTTGACCGTTACAAACGGAACTTGTACTGCGACTGATGATATTGTTATTTCGCAAAATACCACTCCTCCTACAGCAAATGCTGGTATTGATACAAATATATGCCCGGGAACATCAACAATATTAAATGCAAGTGGAGGTGTTATATATCTATGGTCTCCATCAGCAACATTGGATGATCCTAATCTTCAAAGTCCAACGGCTACACCAGCTTTAGTAACAACTTACTCAGTAATTGTAACAGGTACAAATGGATGTACTGCTACAGATACTGTAATGATTGGTTTTTATCAAACAGTTACTCCTGTTATTAATCCTTCCGGGCTTACCGGATTTTGTGATTCGTCAAGTGTAGATGTTTCTCTTGATGCAGGTGCCGGTTACACAACATATAATTGGTCTAATGGAGAAACAACTCAAGTAATTGATGTAACTTTTCCGGGTACATATGTTGTTACAGTTGTTGATAATCATAGTTGCAGCATATTATCATCAGGAGCTGTTGTATACGTTGAAGCACCAATGATTCCACCAGTGATCATTGCCGAAGGTCCGTCAACATTCTGTGAAGGCGATTCCGTTTATTTACATACAACCGTTCCTTACTATACATATTTGTGGTCGAGTGGTTCAACAACATCTTATATTGATGTTTATGAAACAAATAATTATATTGTTACCGTAACTGATTCATTAGGATGTAAAGCCGTTTCAGCTCCATATCATGTTCAGGTAAATCCAAATCCTGTTGCATTTGCAAGCTATTCAAACAATATGTTAGATGTATCGTTCTTTGATTTTTCAATAAACGCTACTGATTGGAACTGGGATTTTGGTGATGGACAATCATCATTATTAAGCGACCCAACTCATTTGTATGATTCTGCAGATGTATACATGGTTATTCTTACTGCATCTAATGCATGTGGAAGCGATAATGATACTTTATATATAGATTTACCAGGTCCGGCAGGTTTTAACGATTATAATGAAATAATTTCGGAATTTTCACTATTCCCTGTTCCAGCTGAAAATAATTTATTTATTTCTTTTATGATGAATAAATCAATAAATTTGGAACTTTCAATTATTGATGTAATCGGAAGGGAAATAATTTCTGAAAGAATAGAAAAAAGTACAGGAAAGTATATAAAGAGTTACGATTTATCAGAGATATCAGGAGGATTATATTTTATTTATTTGAAGTCGGATGATATTATTAGTGTTCAAAAATTTATTAAAAAGTAACAAACCCAAAAGAATAATAAAATCAGAAAAAAAATTATAAATATGAATAGAATTTTCAAACCATTTCTTCAGATTGTATTCTGTTGTTTTTCATTTTTCACTTTCACTTTACAGGCACAGGAAAATGTCGGTATAGGAACAACAACACCTGATCCTTCTTCTATTCTTGATTTATCAGCTATTGATAAAGGATTTTTGGTGCCGCGATTAACCACTATTCAAAGAATGGCTATCGATCATCCAACTCAGGGATTATTGGTTTATGATATTGATACACTATGCTTTTTCTATTTTAAAGTTGATGATCAGCTTACACATCCTGATGATTCTGTTTGGGTAAATTTATGCGGAGCAGGTGTTGGTGGTGGAACTGTTGGTGGAACTGGTCCAGCAGGCCCTACAGGTCCGACAGGCCCAACTGGAGCAATAGGAATTAATGGTGTGACAGGTCCAACTGGTCCTTCTGGTGCTGATGGAATAACCGGCCCAACTGGCCCGGTAGGTGCAACTGGTGCAGATGGTACCGCTAGTGCAACCGGCGCAACTGGCCCTACAGGTCCTACAGGTAACCCAGGCACAGCCGGCGCAACTGGTTCACCCGGCACAACTGGTCCTACAGGCCCAACAGGTAACCCGGGTACAGCTGGAGCAACCGGTTCAACTGGATCTACAGGTCCTACAGGTTCTGCAACTGTTGATTTTTATGAAGTTTCATCTTCAATCACTACAATTAACAATACGAGTTTTAAAGATATAAGCGGATTGTCTGTAGTTGTAAATATTACTACAGTTCCTGCAAAAGTTTTTATATCAACATATGGCTCGCTTGAAATAAGAACTCCTACAGGTGGAGGAGGTGTTTATATTCCTGCCCTGGCTTCAGTTGAAGTTGGTATTATGATGAATGGTGCAACAGTAGCTTTACAGGATGTTGATATTTCTGACTCGCAGGATGGTGCTCCTCCAGGTGTAACAAATTATAAATTTCTACATTTCTGGAGTTTTCATAAATATGTACTAATAAATACTCCGGGATCATATACAGTTAAAGTTAGAGCTAGAAAATCTAAAGATAATACGGAAGACTTTAATGCAGGTGGTAATCAATCTGCAAGTCAAAACAATCAAGGAAATTTAATAATACAGGTTTTCTATTAATAATTGTTTCAGGAAGACTCAGTATAAAAAAAAGGGAATTTAATAATTCCCTTTTTTTATTTCTTAAGCATCAATCTTTGCGTATTTTGCATTCTTTTCAATGAATTCACGACGTGGTGGAACTTCATCACCCATAAGCATAGAGAAAATCCTGTCAGCTTCTGCACCATTTTCAATAGTAACCTGACGAAGTGTACGGAATTCAGGATTCATTGTGGTCATCCAAAGTTGCTCGGCGTTCATTTCACCAAGACCTTTGTAACGTTGAATATGAACATTGGATTCTTTTCCTTCTTTTGAAAGTTCCTGTACTATTGCCAGTCTTTCTTCTTCTGTCCAGCAATAACGTTCTTCTTTACTTTTTTTGATTAAATATAATGGTGGAGTTGCAATATAAACATAACCGTTTTCGATAAGCTCTTTCATATACCTGAAAAAGAAAGTAAGGATAAGCGTAGCAATATGGCTTCCGTCAACATCAGCATCGGTCATGATGATGATTTTATGATAACGGAGTTTTTCGAGGTTAAGCGCTTTAGAGTCATCTTCGGTACCAATAGTAATACCGAGAGCAGTAT
>CAZELC010000239.1:0-5071 GCA_964512865.1 uncultured Bacteroidales bacterium | reverse complement strand
ATTCCCCTACTCGATCCAGTAACTAAAACAGTTTTCATAATATCACCAGTACAATTATATCATAAATAAAAAGATACTTAAGTATCTTTTTATTCTTCCATACCAATCCAAAATGGAGAAAATTTTACTGCTTCATTACTTTTTCTTTCATAACTAAACACATTATAACCTACTCCAACACATTTTTTTATCTGACCATCATCATACGTGTATGTTTCTTCTTTTAAGCAAAACATGGGTTTAAATCCTTGTCTCACTTTATTATAGTCTAATACCCATATAACTGCGAGTATTACTATAACTATAGTAAGTATTGCTGAAACTGATTTCTTTAACATAAATCACCATCCTTCAATAATTATATATTAAAAAAATAAAAAAACCAACACGTTGTTGGTTTTAATTTATATATTAAGCTTGTGTTGATAATTGAACATTAAATATTGAACATTTAATGTTCATCTTTCCTTGTAAGTAAAAAACTATTATATTTGTCTTCCATTAAAAAAATTAAGCTAATTATAATTTATGGCTAATGTACTTTTAACACAGCAATGTGTTCGTTCCTGTCCTTATTGTTTCGCAAAAAAACATATGGCCGATTCCGAACCCGATGATATTCTTACGTGGGACAATATGATTTATATTGCCGACCTTATGGAAAGTTCTAATGAAATGGGGCTTTCGTTGCTTGGCGGCGAACCCACGCTGCATCCGCAGTTTGTCGATTTTGTGATGTATCTGCTCGAACGCAGGTTCCATGTAAATGTATTTACCAGCGGCATACTTTCTGAGAAAATGTTTAACGAAGCCGAGCGTGCACTCAGCGCTGTTTCGCCCGACAGGTTTTCATTTGTATGCAACGTGAATAATCCCGATAAGTCACCTTTTTCCGAACTGGAAAATGTACGCAGGTTTCTGAAAGCATTCGGGCATTTGACCACTCCCGGTTTCAACATTTACAAACCCGATTTCAACTTAGATTTTATTTTACAATATATTAATGAATACGGTTTGCACAGGCACATCCGCCTGGGCATTGCGTCTCCTATTCCCGGGCAGCATAATGTTTATGTTCCTATCGATAAAATGAAGGACATGGCTGCGCGGATTGTATCATATCTGCCTATCCTGGAACGCCTGAAAATTAAAGCCGGTTTCGACTGTGGTTTCCCGATGTGTATTTTTAACGAAGAGGAAATAGGAAAGCTTTACAAGCATAACAGCGGCAGGCTTAGCTTTGGCTGCGGGCCGGCTATCGATATTGGTCCCGATATGACCGTGTGGGGATGTTTCCCATTATCGAACATTCATAAAAAATCACTTTACGAATTTAATTCGGTTCATGAAATACGCGACTATTACCGCAACCTGCACCAGAAGGTGAGAACCGAAGTTGCCGGAATTTTTGATGAATGCGACGATTGTGTTTATCGCGAGGAAATGCTTTGCATGGGGGGTTGTTTAGCTCATTCATACAATCATTTTTTGAAAGAAGCTAATGTACGATTTAAAGAAATTTATCAATGAGAGAACATATTTTAGTTTGTCCGTTTGACGAGAGTTTACTCAGTCGTTTGCATGATGAAAGTTTAGTTGTTATTGCTCCAAATTTTGAGCAGATACCGCATGTATATCATACAGCTATGCAAAGAAGCAACAGGGTGATTTGTGTAGTGGTTTATTCAAAAGGCTCACTGGCAGCAGTTCCGTTTCACGAAAGCTGGAAAGGAATTCCTATTGCTATTTATGCCAGCGAAATGGGGCCATTCAAGGAATTTATGATGCGTCTGCCGCTGATACGCGACTTGAACATCCGTATTTTCCTGAATTCTGATAAGAAAGAAAATTTTACAGCGCTGCATATTATTTCGTCGCTGCATATCAACTGCGGACTTGAATTTGGTGAAAGTGATTTCGACTGGGAAGCTTTGAACGACCTGATGACCTATGCCTTGTATGGAAAAGTTCATCACGGAGCCATGGAGCCCTTCCAGTTTATTGCAAGCCGCTATAACCCGGAAAGACTGACTGATTTTGGTACAGTTTATTTCAACAATCCTAATATTTATCTTCATATTGATAAAGATGAGAATATAGCTATATCGCGTAAAGATCTGCAAAAAGGAAATTTTATTGCCAAAGGTCTTAATGAATTGAATGATATCAAGACTAATAAAAAGTTTGAAGAAGCTTTACACGAATGGCAGAACTTTTTCTTACAAAATAACACTTGTGCTTTTTGTCCGTCGTGGCGTGTGTGCATGGGAAAATTTACTGATACAATTGAACGAAACCCCGGTTGTCAGAAATTCTTTGAAGACATGATGGACGCTACCGATCATTTTCTTTCGTCGGAGCATAAGAAAAGAGAGAGGGAAGTATGGCAACTATAATTTTCAAGCCTACTGAAAAGTGCAACTCCAATTGTATTTATTGTGATGTGGTAGTACGCAAGAAGCCCAAAACCATGTCGTATGAGTTGTTGGAATTGATATTTAAGAATATTGACGAATACCTGAAATCAATTCCGCAGGAAAGAATACAGTTAATATGGCATGGTGGCGAACCGTTATTACTGGGTGAGGAATATTTTCAGAAAGCCATTGAATTACAGGAAAAACATTGCAGGGATACCAAACACCGCATCGACCATGCTATTCAATCGAACCTTACTTTGATGAATGAAAAATTCCTTGGGTTGTTTCGTCAGTTAGGAATAAACCAGGTAGGCACCAGTTTCGACCCTATTGCAGGAGTTCGCGGTCCCGGAGCGGAAAGAGATTCTGTATCATACAACAGTCGATTTTTTAAAGGATTAAACTTATTAGAGAAGCATAATTTCGGTTGGGGTTTTATTTATGTGGTTACAAAAAAATCATTAGCCCGACCGCTTGATATTTTTTATTATCTCACCAATATGAAATTAAGCGGTGGATTTATGCTGAACCCTGTTTTAATTTATGGTGAAGACAGGGAGAACATAGGTATTACCACCGAAGAATATGCCGATTTTCTGGGCGCTATTTTCCCGGAATGGTGGAAACACCGCAATCGTTTTCCGCAGGTAAATCCTTTCAAAATGTTTGTTGAAAATATTATTGAAAAGAAAAAAACGGTAGGGTGCGAAGATACCGGCAGATGTGCTTACGGGCATGTTTATATCGGTCCCAGCGGTGAAGCTTCGCAGTGCGGACGTGCCGGCGACTGGGAAATTATTTCGTACGGAAATATCAATGAACGCTCATTGATAGACATAATGAAAGACAAACAGCGCGAACAATTTATTGAACGCAACGATATTTTAATGAATGGAGAATGTAAAGGGTGCCCGTGGTGGGAATTCTGTCATGGCGGTTGCCCTCTCGATTCTTATATTAAATACAAAGATTTTAAACATCGCACTAACAGATGTGAAGGGAAAAAGTTATTTTTGGAAAAATATTTTTTCCCCATAACAGGAATACGATTTTAATTTATGGCAAAAACTGAGAAAAAAACAATCGAAAAAAAGATAAAACCTGAAGTTGAAGAAACAAAGGTTATTGAACCGGGGAACGATGAACTTTGGATAAATCCGCTGGGTGGTTATGGCGATATTCTTATGCTTTCGGGAGTACTGAAACTGGCACACGATTCAGATCCTCAAAAAAAATACAATCTTGTAAGGCGCACGAAATATACAAATATTTTACGCGGTCATCCGGCAATAAAAGAAGTTGGTTATCCACCGAAAGATGCAAAATTTATTGAATTGAATTATTGGGATGCGGAAGGATATACTTCAGGCAAATTCAGGGCTTTTCAGTTACTTGCCGAAAAATTCGGATTAAAAACACCTGTTGAGGAAAAATTATTTATCCCCGGTGAACTGGAAGACGACCCATTGTTAAATAATATCATTCCCTGGAAAAAGAAAAATATTATTATTTCACCTTCAACCGATTCACCCCGCAAAATGATGCATCCTATGGCGTGGCACAATATTGTGGAAAGGCTCAATGCGGAAGGAGTTTTGGTAATCCAGGTAGGAAAGATGCAGGATATGCATATTAAAGGAGCTTATTCTCTTTTAAATTTAACTTCACCACGGCAGTTGATTTCTTTGTTAAAAAGATGTAACTTTGTAGTAACATCGGATAATTTTATCATGCATGCCGCACACCTGGTAGAGAAACCGGCGGTTGTTTTGTGGGGTCCGACAAAATCAAGTGTGTACGGGTATGCAGAGCATATACATGTTGAAGCTCCATTAGATCATTGTCATCTGCGCAATGAATGTTTGGGACCCGGATTATCGAATAACTATCCAACCCCTTGTCCATTGAAGCAAGAACATTGTATGGATAAAATTCCTTTGGATAAAATAATAAATGCTATATTTACACTTTTATAATTTAATTTATAAATAAAGTATTAATTAAAAATTAAAAAATGAGCAACTCCTCCAATGACTCGGAAATCATGAACAGCCAGAACCCTGAGCAAAATCAGGATAAAGATTCTAAGCTGTCAAGAAGAGATGCATTAAAACGCGCTGCCAAGCAAACACTTGGGCTCGCCGGGCTTTTTGCAGCTCTTCCGGCATTTTCATCAATAACCCGCAGTGGTAACGAACAACCTGAACGTACCACAGAAGGTAACTATTACGATTATTATAACTATTATAGTTATTATTATTCCAACTATTCAGATTACTATAGTTATTACTATTACTACAACTATTACAGCTACTATTATTACTACAATTATTACAGTTATTATTACTATTATAACTACTATAGCTACTATTACTATTACAACTACTACAGCTACTATTATTACTACAATTATTACAGCTATTACTATTATTACAATTATTATAGCTATGCTAGTTACTATAATTATTATAGTTATTATTACTATTATAACTACTATAGCTACTATTATTATTATAACTACTACAGCTACTACTATTATTATAACTACTACAGCTACTATTATTATTATAACTACTACAGCTATTACTATTATTATAACTACTACAGCTACTATTATTACTACAATTATTACAGCTATTACTATTATTACA
>CAZELC010000238.1:0-5083 GCA_964512865.1 uncultured Bacteroidales bacterium | reverse complement strand
AATAGGACAAGCACCTGTTAAACTTAATGATGAAGTTTGGATTCGTTTTAAAACCGCTGTAAACAATTTCTATAATATAAAGAAGGAGTTTTTCTCTGAACTTAAAGATAATCAAATAAATAATTATAATCAAAAAGTTAATATCTGCATAGAAGCTGAAGCTTTAAAAAACAATACTAATTGGAAACAGACAACAAATGCACTTCTTAAACTTCAGGAAGAATGGAAAAAAGTTGGACCTGTCCCTAAAAAGCATTCAGATAAGGTATGGAAAAGATTCAGAGCTGCTTGCGATGAGTTTTTCAATAATAAACAGCAATATTATGCAAATATTCAAAATGTTGAAGTAGAAAACCTTAATAAAAAAGAGGAAATAATAAAGAAAGTACGTGAGTTTTCTATTACTGAAAACAAAAATGAAAACCTTGAAGCTCTGAAAAATATACAGCGTGAGTGGATGGAAATCGGGCATGTACCAATGGATCAGAAAGACAGGCTCCAGAATGAATTCCGTAATGTTATCAATCAGCTTATGGATAAATTAAAAATTTCATCTGCTGAAGTAAGTACTTTGGATTTTAAAAACAAATTGGATGTAATTAAAAATTCACCTGACTCTAACCGAATACTGTCGAAAGAAAGAAGCTTTCTCGAACAAAAAATCAATAGCCTTAAATCAGAAATTAACCTCTGGGAAAACAACCTTGGATTCCTTGCTTCTTCTAAAAAAGCTGATATCTTAAGAGCAGAATTTGAGAAAAAAATCAAAGATGCCAAAAACGAAGTTCTGATTATGGAAACAAAGCTGAAAATGATATTGAAATCAAAAAATCAATAGGTTTTTATATTTAAATTTAGCTTCACATTTTATTTAGAATCATTAAAAATTGTATATTTGTACTATAGGTTATTATCTATACGGTCATGATTTGTTTTACCTGAAATTAAACTTATGTCGTTACTAAGTATAAAAAATCTAAAAGTTTCCATTAACGGGAAAAAAATCCTAAAAGGGCTTAACCTCGAAATAAATGAAGGTGAAGTACATGCTATAATGGGACCTAACGGAACGGGAAAAAGTACCCTTTCGTATGTTGTTGCCGGAAAGCCTAACTATGAAGTTACTGAAGGCGAAATACTTTTTAAAGGGAAAAATCTTCTTGAAATGCCGGTTGAAGACAGATCGAGAGAAGGAATTTTCCTGGGCTTTCAATACCCTGTTGAAATTCCGGGAGTGAGCATCACCAATTTTATGAAAACAGCTGTTGATGAACACAGAAAATATAAAGGTCTTCCTTCGCTTTCTGCTGCTGAGTTTCTTAAGCTTATGGATGAAAAAAAGAAACTTGTCGAAATTCAGTCAAATCTCACAAACAGATCGGTAAATGAAGGATTTTCAGGTGGTGAGAAAAAAAGAAATGAAATATTCCAAATGGCGATGCTTGAGCCTACACTGTCTATTTTAGATGAAACAGACTCCGGCTTGGACATTGACGCTTTGAAAATAGTGGCTAACGGAGTAAATAAACTAAAACGCCCTGATTCTGCCAGCATTGTCATTACTCATTATCAAAGACTCCTTGATTATATTGTCCCTGATTTTGTACATGTGCTTTTTGAAGGAAGGATTGTTAAATCCGGAGGTAAAGAGCTTGCTCTTGAACTTGAAGAAAAAGGTTACGACTGGATAAAAAAAGAACTGGAAAGAATTTAATGTAACGGTTATGAAGACAGTTAACCTTATACCATCAGTTGAAAACCTGGTGCAAGCATTTGAAGACAACAAAAACCTTTTGTCGGAAATAAGTAATCAACATATTGGTAACCTTAGGGTTGAAGCTATCAAATATTTTGCTGCACAGGGATTTCCAAAAGTTAAAGATGAAGAATGGAAAAATACAGATATAAGCGAATCCATTAACCAAAACTTTAACGTTTTGCTTGATGTTGAAGATGAGCCTATTGATGTTCTAAAACTCTTTAAATGTGAGATTAACAATTTCGAAACTTACCTGTTTTCGTTGTTTAACGGATGGTATGTTTATAAAAATAAAATAATTACACATTTTTCTAATGGAGTAATTGTAGGAAGCCTTGCTGAAGCAATAAAAACTCATAGTCATATTGTTAACGAGCATTTTGGAAAATATGCAGATTGTAAGCTTAATGGCTTAATTTCTTTAAATACTGCATTTTCGCAGGACGGAGTTTTTATTTATGTGCCTGATAACACTAAGGTTGAAATGCCGTTTCAACTTGTAAATCTTGTTGATTATGATGAGAATATTTTTGTAAACACACGAAATCTGATTATTCTGGGGAAAAACAGCAGTATTAAACTTATTCACTGCGATGACTCAATCAGACATTCACGTCATTTCATAAATACTGTTTCTGAAATATTTATGGATGAGAATTCTGAAATTGACTACTATAAACTTCAAAATAAAGATTCTGAATCCTCATTAATAAACTCTGCATTTTTCCATCAGAAAAATAACAGCAGATTACTTTCAAACATCATTACTCTAAACGGCGGAGTCATAAGAAATAATTCGTATGTCGATATTAACGGCAAAGGTTGTCAATCTGATCTTTATGGTTTGTATCTGTTAGATAAAAAACAGCATGTAGATAATCAGGTTTTTATCGATCATAAAGTATCCAATTCAGGCAGTTTTGAGCTATATAAGGGAATTATTGATGATGAAGCTTCTGCGGTTTTTAACGGGCATATAATTGTACGTCCCGATGCACAGAAAACTACTGCTTATCAAACAAACAGAAATATTCTGCTTACCGATCAGGCAAAAGTAAATACAAAGCCTTTTCTCGAAATTTCAGCTGATGATGTAAAGTGCAGCCATGGAGCATCTGTCGGGCAACTTGATAATGAAGCAATGTTTTATTTGCGGTCGCGCGGATTATGTGAGAGAAACGCAAAAATGCTGTTAATGTATGCTTTTGCAGCTGAAGTTGTTAAACAGATAAAAATAGAAGCGCTCAGGGAAAGAATTGATAATATGGTTATGAAAAGATTAAAAGGAGAACTTTCTATATGCGATCAATGTATATTGCATTGCTCGAACAACACCGGTTTTGAATTTGATATTAAAATTTAGCAAGTGATGATAGATGTTGAAAAGATAAGGCTGGATTTCCCTGCCTTAGACCAGAAGATTTATAAGAGTGATCTTATTTATTTTGATAACGCAGCAACTACCCAGAAACCTAAACAGGTTATTGACACTCTTGTAAGATATTACGAAAAGGAGAACAGCAATATTCACCGCGGTGTTCATACACTCAGCCAAAGAGCTACAGAGGCTTTTGAGATTGCCAGAAAAGATATACAAAATTTTATTAATGCCAAAAACTATTATGAAATTATTTTTACCAGAGGCACAACCGAATCAATTAATCTTGTTGCATCTTCCTTTTGTAAACGTTATCTGTCAAAAGATGATGAAATAATAATTTCAGCTATCGAACACCATTCGAATATTGTCCCATGGCAGCTGGCTTGTGAAGAGCATAAAGCACACCTTAAAGTAATACCGGTCACTGATAATGGAGAACTTGACCTCGAAGAATTTGTAAGATTAATTACTGACAGGACAAAACTTGTTGCAGTGACACATGTGTCAAACACGCTCGGAACAATCAACCCGATTAAAGAAATAATACAGATAGCTCATAATAATAATGTTCCGGTTCTTATTGATGGAGCACAGGCCGTTTCACATATTAAAGTTGATGTGCAAGAACTGGATTGCGATTTCTATTGTTTTTCCGGACATAAAGTATATGCCCCCATGGGAATTGGTGTCCTTTACGGGAAGGAAAAGTTTCTGGAACAGATTCCACCTTATCAGGGCGGTGGTGAAATGATTAAAGATGTTACTTTTGAAAGAACAACTTATAATGAACTGCCTTTTAAATTCGAAGCAGGCACTCCAAATGTCGGAGACGCACTTGCTCTGCAATCGGCGATTAGATATATTAATGAAATAGGATTCAATAATATAGCCGAATACGAAAACGAACTTTTACAATATGCTACAGAAGAACTTCTTAAAATTAATGGAGTCAGAATAATCGGTACTGCAAAAGAAAAAACTTCAGTAATCTCTTTTCTTGTAGGCAATATTCATCCTTATGATGCAGGTACAATAATGGACAAACTTGGAATAGCAGTCCGCACAGGAAACCATTGTACACAACCAATTATGGACAGATTTAAAATACCTGGAACAGTAAGAGCTTCTTTTGCTTTTTACAATACTAAAAAGGAAATTGACAGTATGATAGAAGCAATAAAAAGAGTAAAACTTATGTTTGAATAAATCAGAAAAAAATTAAAATATGACAATACAGGAATCAGAAGATCAGATTATTGAAGAATTCAGCTATTTTGAAGACTGGCTTGATAAATATAACTATATTATTGAATTGGGGAAAACTGTTCCGCTGATTGATGATAAATTCAAAACTGATAATTATCTTATTTCAGGATGTCAATCAAAGGTATGGCTAAATGCTGAATATATTGACGGTAAAGTAATATTCAGAGCAGATAGTGATGCCATCATAACAAAAGGAATTGTAAATCTTCTTATAAGAGTATTATCAGACCATACAACCGAAGAAATACTTGACGCAAAACTTGAGTATATTGATAAAATAGGCTTGAAGGAACACCTTTCTCCTACCCGATCAAATGGCCTGCTGTCAATGATAAAACAAATGAAAATGTATGCCTTGGTGTACAAAACAAAATATGAAAGTAAATGAAAAAGTGCTGAAAATGACTAGAGTTTGGAGTGCCTAAAGTTAATTATTGAACTTCTTCCTTAACTTTAAGTACTTTAGGCACTTTAGGCACTCTCGGCACTATAAATTAATTATAAAGAATATGGAAAATCAGGCATTAAAAGATACAATAATTGAGTTTCTTAAAACTGTTTACGACCCCGAAATGCCGGTTAATATTTACGATTTAGGTCTTATTTACGAAGTTAAAATAGACGATTTGCAAAATGTCAAAATAATTATGACTTTGACTAACCCAAATTGTCCGATG
>CAZELC010000237.1:0-5091 GCA_964512865.1 uncultured Bacteroidales bacterium | reverse complement strand
CAAGGATAATAATCATCAAGGAACTGAAACCATGCATTCTGAAACTGCATTTGATTGGTATAGCCAAGAACAGAATAATCAAGATTGGAAGCGATAAAATCCCTGAGTTTTTCATTAGAAAAATGTGTCGATATAAACTGAGCAATAGTCTGTGAAAATGGATAACCGTCAATATCGGCAAAAGCATCGGTATTAAGCGTGTCAAGTGTAGGTTTGCCGCCTAGCAGACTTATACGGTGACAAAGAACATTACGTGATGGATCCTGAGTAGCAAGTATATAACATGCAGTTCCTTCATTTAGCCAGGTCGGAGGATATGCATGAGCAATTCTATAAACAAAACAATGAGTAAGCTCATGTCCTATTACGCTTAACATTCCCGAAAGGTTAGATGTTGGACCGGGATTATACGGCGAAACCATCTTGATCGCATTTTCTCCTATGGCATTGCCAACCACCCAGTCGGGAGCAGTTGACCAGCCAATGGCATTATGATATGTTGCCAGGTCGGGATAAATATCTACAGTTACAGGTTGAATGAGCTCAGCAGGAATGCTGTCATAAATCTGGTAATAATTTTTTGTAAGACTGTAGATGGTAGTATCAGCAGACAGATGGTCGGAGGGAAGTGCAACAATATTGAACCTTTCATTGCTTCTTAGCAGAACTCTGTCTGTTACTGTTGCGATAGTTATCTTCGAAGAATATGATTCAACGGAATTGTCAATATAATTTTTAAAACGGAAAACCATAAAGCTTCCTGTTGAAAGGGCAGGAACAGTATAATTATAATGTCCTGATGAAGCGGCAACTCTTTTTACTGGTACCCAAATGGAATTATTGTTAATCATGCACTCAATATCAAGGCTGTCGGTATTTATACTTGTCCAGTAAAGAGGAAGCGTTGCACCGGGAAGTATATTATAATCAGACCTGAGATTGGTAACCTGTATATTGCTGATATTTTTTGTGGTAGTATAGCAAAGCAGATAACCATAAGAACCGTTATTACACCAGTTATTTATATCTCCGCTCCAGAAAGTCTGCCGTTCCTGTCCGTCAAGATAATCATCGTCAACATTGCCGATATCAATATAATTGAGCTTACCCGGAGATATCATCAGGTTCGACCAGGGAATGGCGAACTCAGCAGAATATCCGCCGCTCATAAGTGTCCAGTTATGCAAAACTCCTGTCATATTGCCCATTCCCGACAAGGTAGATTTATTATAGTTAATTCTGTATTGCCTGTCAGAAGGTCCGAATGAAGGAGAATGGCTGTTGTCGCCGTCGATGTATATTTCAACACAGTCATCGCCATATTCTGCACCTCCGTGGCATACCAGCGTGTCGTCAATAACATTTACTGCAATATAAAGATAGTTATTATCCCATGCTGAAGTATAATACACAGTATTATCATTACCGCTTGTTCCTTTAAACATCTTCCATCCGAAATAAGCAGCATCGTTATTGATGCCGTCAATCACGGGAGCAACCGATGTGAACTTAGAGTAACAAGTATCTATCTGTGAAAATACCGGTAGCATTAAAAGGATAAGGTAGAGTGAGGTAAGGATTCGCTTCATGTTAATTCAATTTGGTTAGTGTAATGCAAATATAGATAAAAAAGTCTTACCATCAGAGGTTTCTTGCCAAATTCTCGGGGTGACTATCCCAAAAAGCCTGAATTTTGCGTAGTCTCCCCGAGAATTATGGTAGTGGGATAGTCACCCCGAGACTTGCATCGTATTGCCCTGTCGTGATGAAAGATTATCCTATCAATAGCAGCGTATTGCCATATCGAGATGGAAGATTGTTGTATTAAAAGCATCGTATTGCCCTATCGTGATGAAAGAATATCGTATCAATTACATCGTATTGCTTTATCGTGATGAAAGAATATCGTATCAATAGCATCGTATTGCCACTTCGTGATAAAAGAATATCCTATCGATAGCATCGTATTGCCCTATCGTGATAAAAGATTATCCTATCAATAGCATCGTATTGTCCTATCGTGGTGAAAGAATATCGTATCAATTACATCGTATTGCGCTATTGTGATGAAAGAATATCGTATCAAGAGCATCGTATTGCACTATCGTAATAAGCGACAATCCCAATTCATATAGATATAAGCCATTGCAAGTCTAAGGCGGGTGACGAAGCCGGCAGATATTTGCCAATAAAAAAACAATAATCTCTTTATTAATTAGATATAATTGTTATTTTTGGATAGCTGATTTATTAGGATATTTACGGTAGTTCAACATAAGAAATTGGTTGTGTTGGATGGTTTATTGAACTTATTAACAAGTTCGTAAACATTTATTAAATAGTTTCCCTTTTATTTGGATGTTTTGAAAAAATGTGTTTACTTTGTAATTACAAAATATTTGTTATGGAAATTTCAATAATACCAATAGGCAATTCCAAGGGAATACGACTAAGTAAGACTCTTATTGAGAAATACAACCTTCGCGATACAGTAGAACTAATCATGGAAAAAGGTTATATTATATTAAGACCAAAAAACTCACCTCGAAAAGGCTGGGACAAGTCATTCAAACGTATGCATGCAAGTGGCGAAGATAAGCTATTGATGTCAGACATTTTTGAAGATGAAAATTTTGAAGTATGGAAATAAACCAATATCAAATTGTATTGGTCAATTTAGACCCGACAATCGGTAGTGAAATAAAAAAGACTCGACCATGCGTGGTGATATCTCCTGATGAAATGAATAAGTATCTGCAGACCGTTATCATTGCCCCAATGACGAGTCAATCGAAGTCATATCCGACACGCATAGAAGTGAAGCATAGCAATAAAAAGGGTTGGATAGTTCTCGATCAAATTCGTACTGTTGATCGAATGCGAATATTGAAAATTCTAGACAATTTATCAGAGAAAGAAATTGTCAAACTCAAATCAACAATTAAGGAAATGTTTGTTGATTAGAGATTAAAGGTTTGCCAACACGGACTTAATTACAGGCATTTTTATCGTAAGAAGAATTATGGCTGACAAAAAATAAATATTATATTCGGACAAGGTTTTAACCGGCTGCCTCCCGCAGCCACCCGAAAACTAAACCCGAAACCGTTACTAATAAACGTTGTAAACAAAAACTACAGACATAAATTGTTAAATAAACCATTGTGCAAGTACAGTGAAATGAAATATTAACAAGACAAAAGAAACTTATGGAAAAAGTGTATGAATTAAAACGCTTAATTAGATGACAAATAGATTCATTACAGCAATGAGTGCCAATAAGAATTGGCTTACTATATCCCTTTACATAATTGCAGTCGTACTGTTTGTTATTAATTTTTTTCTTAAAGTTGCAAACAACCATAATGGCATATCAGGTAATATATATTTCATCGGGCTTATCATCCTGTTTATTGCAATGCTGAATACTTGGGGTAACCGTAGCCGGAAATATTACGTAATTCTTATGGGGATTTCAGTATTGCTCTTTTTCCTTTTTGTATATTTTGCGGTAGGAGTTTTGGTAAATATTCAATAACAGTATCAAATACAAGGTCGTTGGGCAGAAGATATGGCATGGTCTATAGGAGGAGTGTTTTTTGCCGGATTTGTGGCCGGAATTGTCGGCATATTTGTTTGTATAGCACGATGGAGGTAATTCCGGCATTTTAATTCGTAGAAGCCAACTTTGCCGGCAGAACGGCAGTAATAATCAATACAATCCTTAAATCATTTCCCCAACATTTCCCATAAAAAAAAACAATATTCCCTTTGTTACTTAAATATAAATGTTATTTTTGGATAAATAATTTAACTTGATATTTATCTTCTTTTACAAAGCTATTTGGATTTTTGCTCTCGTCTATTATTGACTATGAACGAAATTATACAACCAAAAAAGATTGCCTTTTGTTCAATTATATTAATTATAAGTGCGGTGTCAGCACTATAATCACTGACAAAAATTATATGAAAAAACTTTTACTTATGTTATTTTCTGTTTTCGCAGTTCAGATGACCTTCTCACAGGTAGCTTCAGATTATTACCTTCCATTTTGTGTTGGTAATCAAACTGTTTTTAATACTGCTCAATATGGTTCTTATAGTGCAAGATTAACTACATACACATTTATTGGCACCGAGATAATTGATGGGAAGCTTTATTATATAGAAGAAGGTAAAGAATATTCTTATTTCGGTAGTGAGCCTGATAAGTCTTTTCGTAATTTGTGGCTTAGAAAAGATGTAAGTGGAAATATTTATTTAAAAGCATTTTCTGAAGAGTACCCAATTTTGGATTCAGCTGAAGTATTCCCTACAGAATTACTTTGGTTTTCGAATAATTATTTAACATTAGGATATTCTGTTACACAGACCCTTGATGTTAATCAAACAGTTACCGACTCGGTTGTCAGTATTAATGCAACTTGCGGTAATTTTCATAATTGTATTCAGGTCAGAGATATAAGTAAAGATTCTGGTGTTATTGGCAATGTTGACGACATATATTATGCTTATGGAGTTGGAATGGTTGGTATAAATAGAATAACTCAAAACGTTCATACTGATGTTTTTGCTTCGACTTTTGTTACCGGGTGCGAACCAATTGTTGATTCACTTACCAACGGAAATATTATTGATACCTGCTTTGGGCAGTATTTTGATTATTATATAGGAAATGTTGTAGTAGATTCGACAAATAACACAATAGACGTTACTTGGGTTTTCCAAGACGATTCAGTTGCTAACCAGTTTGTTGAAACGTATAATTATCAACATGAAGGAAATAACGTAGTAAGTATTACAATTCAATGTTTTACAAAGAAAAGTGCTGTAACTTATTACAAAACTATTAATATTGGTTTTACTCATTTATCAGTTAATGAAAACAGTTTACAAAAATCAGAGATTTCAATATATCCAAATCCTGCAAAAGATAATATTACCGTTAGCAATTCAAACAACCAAAGTGCAGTGCTTTATATTTACAATATTATAGGTAAACTGGTCAGAACAGAATTTATTAATATAGATAATCAAAAAATTAATATTGCTAATCTTAGTAATGGCATCTATATGATTGAGATCAAG
>CAZELC010000236.1:0-5166 GCA_964512865.1 uncultured Bacteroidales bacterium | reverse complement strand
TCATCAAGGTAAATACCGTTGAAATTGTGAGTCTGATCGGAGTGGAATTCAAATTTTATTTTAATATAATTTCCGATAAAATCATCAAGCGAAATTTCTTCATTAACCCATGATTTGAGAAATCCATCATAAACCGGTTCAGAAAGATTTTGATCATCTGTCCCATAAGATGAGTATTTTCCGCAAAGTGGAGTCCATGTTGTACCATTATCAATACTAACATAAACTTCAGCCCAGTCATAAGATTTTTCCATTTCCCATATCGATTTAAACAACAGAAATGCGTGATCAGCAGTTGTAAGGTCAAGTTGAGTATTTAATATTAGTGATGAGGATTGTAATAGTGAGTAATTTCCTCCCGGAGATTCAGTAAAACTTGATGGTGCCGAGCTCGAAGATTCATTAGTTACAGAAAAACCATTACTGGTCCAGTTTGTAAGGTCGTTAGCTTCATCTTTAAGAAGAGTATCGGGTACAGCGAATATTTTATTAATTGTGTCTCTCCATGTAAATAACCCGTTTGATATGCTTAATTCAAATGATAAAATTGCACCCTGAGAAGCACCCGGGGCAATATTAAATGCGATAGATCCATTTCTCCTTTCCAGAGTTTTCATGCCATTGAATTGAACAGGTGCTCCGGTGTTTAAAATGTTTTGTGATAAAGGCGTAAGTGATACGGTGAAATCAGCTAGAGTATCAAGTCCAAGGCAATAAACTTCAAGAGAAATATCACTGGTTGTCGAGCTGACAAAAGTAGGTGATATGTCGCTAACGAGAGCATATTTTGTTGCCAGTTTTGCAAAACGTAGATTCATATCGAGGGACTTTTGGCAAAGAGGAATAATATTACTGCTCTGAGGCCAGAACCCATCACTATTTGAACCGATTTCAGCAGTAAATGAGAAAATCTTATTTTTGTTTGCATTATTTCCGTATCCCCAATCATCGGCATCACCGTTACTGTTGTAACCATAAGTCTGGTCACAGGTACCATACCGGTAATGACTTTCAATTGTAAGATATCTGGAAAATTCCTCGAATGCCGTGGAATCATTTGTTAGCAACGTTTCGTAATTCCATGGATAAATAAGAAAATCACCGTAAGAATGCCAGTTCATATCAAGCAGAAAATTATGAGATTCAATAAAAGTTTTCATTGATTGAGATTCCGGTTCAGAAAACGCTGCAGTTCCACGATACCAAGGATGCACACCGATGGAACTAGAGCCAATTTCATTATAACCAAAAGCATAATCGTAATTACGGTTAAGATCAACACCATTAAACAAACCATTCGGGCGTCTGTTTTTTCTCCATGTTCCGCCACCGGCAGGATTTGTTGTTTCATTATAAACATAACCGTCAGGATTTATAACCGGCACGAAATATATTTCAAGATTATCAATCAGAAATTTTATTTCAGGTTGATTGTAATTTTCCAAAAGGTAGTACATAAAAAATATAAGCTGTTGTAGTCCTCCGGGTTCCTGTGAATGATGAACAGCAGTAAAAAGAACTTGTTTTTCACTTTCATCTATATCAGGGTTATCAGAAATTTTGTAAGCATATATTGGTCTGTTCTCAATTGATAATCCTATTTGAGATTTCTGACTTATCAAATTTGGAAATAAAATACGCATGGAGTCAAGCTCTGATAATGCTTCGCTATAAGTCAAAAAACCGCCCATACTTCCAAGTTTAAAATGCTGAGGTGTTTCGTACACTTTTGGCTGATTACAATTATATACGATGTTCTTTGTTGCTGAAGGAGTTTTATTTTCATTTCTGCTAATGTAAAAATCAGAAATATCATTAATAAGAGTTTCGCATTCAAACCCCATTGATCTTAATTTCTCAATATCATTAATATTAACCTCCCCTTCAAAAAAACCTTTTTTTGAATAATTTCCGCCAATAAAATCAATACCGCTTTTAATAAGTTCATTTGCATTATTGCATTTAACCCTTACTTTTGAGTATTTTTCATTCTTTTGAGAAAAGGCTGAAGAAATTGCAAATAGGAAGCAAATAATAGTTATACTTAGTCTGCTTTTCATACTTATAATTTTGCTAAATTAATAATTAAGGTTACAAAGGTATAAAGAAGTAAAGATATAATATAATAAATTGACATTTTTTTTGATTTGTAATCTATTACAATACAGTATTTTATATTTTTTTTGCTGCAATTCTTTTTTTCATGATTTTTTTACTCTCTTTTTTAAAAAAATAATCTAACATAAGGCGCAGATAATCAGCAGTGTAAAAATAGTTTTAGATTTTTTTAACATTTTTTTTAAATGTTTATTAAATTTATTTTACTTATATTTGCAAATAAGCATATTACAAAATTAAAGAAGAATGATTATAAATACCGGACATAAAAAGACATTTTACATGGCTTTATTTGCTTTTGTATTTCTGTCGGCTTTATTACGGAATAATATTTACAGTCAACCGGGATACATTGCAACAGATTACAAATCAATTTCATTTCCATCCGATACAATTAAGAAAGCTATTAATGATTCTATTGTTGCAGATTCGGCAATAATGGAATATAAAGAAGCTCTGATTGACAGTATTATTAAATTTGGAAAGAATTACCTTGGTAAACCTTACCGTTATCATATTACAAACACCAGACGGTTTGATTGCTCAGGTTATGTATCATATATTTTCAGTAAATTTGGTTATTCTCTTCCGCCATCATCTTCAGGGATGGCATTTGTAGGTCAGAAAATATCCAAAGAGAAAGCCAGAAAAGGCGATCTTATTCTATTCAAAGGTAGAAGCACAAAATCCAGCAGAGTTGGTCATGTTGCACTTATCATTGATGTTGATGAAAAAGGAATTGTAATGATGCATTCGTCATCACGTGGAATTTTGATCGAACATTATGCTAACAATGATTATTACAAGCGTCGTTATGTAATGTGCCGTCGGTTAAAACTTTAATTCGAAATTTCTCCCTTTTCGTTTACAATTAATTTAAATTCCGGAAGGTCAGTTCCGGTAAGTTCTATTATTTGTTTAAGAGCATTATTGTTTTCATCCGGGATTGGTCCGCCTTCACCTTCCTGCTTTATTGATATTATTTTACCGCAAATAAATTCACCCTTTGAGTTTAGATTTATTCTTATTATTGGAGCGAATCCGTTGAAATTTTTCAGGTTGAATCTTGCATAAGTGCAAAAGTTACCTAAGCTGTATGCAATAAAGCGGTTTTTATATATTTCCACAGCGCGAGTAACATGTGGGCCATGACCAATAATTATATCTGCGCCGCAATCGATGGCTTTATGAGCAAAACTATAAGGATTTCCTCTGTCTTCATCGTAAAATATTTCTGTCTTTTTAGTTATATGCCTGAAATTATTTCCTTCTCCTCCGCCATGCATCGAAACAATAACAATATCGCAGAGCGAATCAAGATGTTTTATCATTTGATAAATAGTGTCTGGTTTAGTGTAATCAGGTGTGCCGTTGAAAGGAGAAACTCCGATGAACCCATATTTAATATTGTTTTTTGTGAAAATTGTAAAGGGATATTCGTTTAATCCGGCAAATTCTATTTTAGTTTTTTTCAAAATATCAACCGTGACTTTTTTTGCGGTGTCGCCAAAATCACCGATATGATTATTTGCCAGATTCAGAAGGTTAAAGCCGGCATCCTTAAGTAAACTTATAGAGTTTTCAGGCATCCGGAAAGCATAGCATTTACTAATGTCATCGCATCTTTTTACTTTGCCTCCGGAATTCAGAAATACTCCTTCAAGATTTCCGAAGACAATATCAGAATTCTCAAAATACTGTAATATCGGTTTGAAAAGATTTTTACCACTGTCAGCTGGAAGATAAGAGTTGTCAGGAAAATTGGTGCCTGTCATTATATCGCCAACAGCTGTAATGGTAATAACCTTTTCTTGAGCTAATCCCTTGTCTGGAATAATCAGCCAAATAAAAATGATTAAACAATATGTCTTTAACATTGAAAAAAATTGGGTTATCTGGCAATAAGAACTTTATCTGTTTTTATTAGCTTTCCGCCTCCAGAAACTTTAATAAAGAACATTCCCTGAGGGAGATCGTAAACAGGAACTTGAATATTTTGATTTTCCAAATTTTTTGAATAAACAATGCGTCCAAGAACATTTAAAATCTCAATTTTTAAATTCATGGGATAAGAAAAATCTTTAAATTCAATATAGATGATATCATCAGCAGGGTTGGGAAAAATCTTATAATTCATAAGGTTTTCATCTTCATTAACTGAACCATAAAAATAATTCCATTCACAAGTGTCACCTGATGCTTCATTTGGATGTTGCTCTTTGCAGTTATATATTTGGATATCGTTTTTATAAGCGCAGAGCAAACTTGTGGTTGGCGAATTATCATAATTATTTATAACAAATGGGATGTAATTGCTACCAATGCCTTCCATAAAGCAAATATTTCTCCCCTCAGGAAAAAGGAGAGTCTTATTAAAATATATATATTTTGCTCCGTTTATATATTTAACTGAATCCACACCTGCTTTAATGGTGTCATTAAATGGGAATGTAATGAACTTAAAAGTGTCGCCGATGTTTAATGAAAAGTCCATTATAATTCTATCTGCATTATCATTAGTTCTTCTAAACCATACTTTTCCTGTATTTGTATCTTCACGAATAAAGCCATTAAAATCTGAATTATTATAAAATGACGAATATGCTTCAATTTTGCGATAAGTAATTGAGTTAATGACCGAATCACCATATATTTTATGCCTAAGAGTAATAAAGCTTTGATTGAGTTGAGGGGTTTTTTGGTCATTGTTCTTTACCATTATGAAAAATCTATGCAAAACATTCCATTGAATAGAATCAGTTGCTAAAACCGACTTGTACGGCTGAGCTGAGAGATTTGAAAAATTTACAAATATTAACAAACATATTATTAATATTTTCACCTGTTTCTTCATAAAATTTAGTTTTTTTGTAAAATTAATAAATTAGAATTACCGATGCAATTAATATAAGAAAAACAATATGGAAATTAAGCGATTGAAATTAAAAGGAAATTATAAGCATCTGATAGTATTTGTATTTCTTTTAGGTTTATGTCTGTTTTCGCAAAAACATTATTTAAAAGAGTTTCCAAAATATATTCATGCAT
>CAZELC010000235.1:0-5176 GCA_964512865.1 uncultured Bacteroidales bacterium | reverse complement strand
ATTATAGAGTATTTCGAAAATAGTGAAACTTATAAAATTGCCTTGGTACTTTCAAACAAAGAAGATGCTTATGTTTTGGAAAGAGCTGCTAAAAAGAAAATTCCGGCATTTGTTTTTAATCGCCAGCAATTTTATGAAACAAATATTGTACTTGACAAGCTGAAGTTTTATAATATAGATTTTATTGTTCTTGCCGGATTTCTACTTATGATTCCATTGAACTTAATCTCACGATTTCCAAACAGTATTATTAATATTCATCCCGCATTATTACCAAAATATGGCGGAAAAGGTATGTACGGAATGAATGTTCACAAATCTGTTATTGAAGCAGGTGAAAAAGAAAGCGGTATTACCATACATTATGTTAATGAAAATTATGATGAGGGCAAGATTATTTTTCAGGCGAAAGTAAATGTTAATAAAGATGATACACCTGAATCTCTTGCAGAGAAGATACATGTTTTGGAATATATGCATTTCCCTGTTCAAATTAAAAAAGCAATGATAGAAAATGGATTTACAAAATAAGTCTTGCATAATTACGGGAGCAACATCAGGCATTGGAAAAGCGATAGCTTACCAATTGGCTACAATTGGGATGACAGTTATTATATGTGGAAGAAATCTTCAAAAATGTGCTGAAATTTGTCGCGATATAATTAATAAAACTGGAAACGAGAAAATTGAATATTTCACATTCGATTTAGCATCATTAAACTCAATTAAAATTTTTACTGAAAAAATCCGAGTAAAGTTTGGAAGAATTGATTTTTTAATAAATAATGCCGGTGTTTGGCAAAAAGAAAGAAAATTGTCGGAGGATGGTATTGAAATGACATATTCTGTTAACCATTTGGCGCCTTTGTTTCTTACAATATTATTGAAGGATGTTTTGGCTGCTTCCGGTAAAGCGGCAGTAATAAATTTATCTTCATCATCATACAAACAGGGGAAAATTGATATTTCAAACCTGGAAATGCAAAAGAAATATAGCGGATTTAAAGCTTATGCTAATTCAAAGCTTATTAATCTGCTGGTAATGAAATATCTGTCTTTAAGTTTCATGGAAGAAAAAATAACCGTAAATAATATTCACCCCGGAGTTGTTTTTACAGGAATTTATAATGATTTTAATCCGATAATGAGATTTTTTTTTAGGAAATTTATGATCAGCCCATCTGAAGGAGCCAGGCCATTAATTTCTTTGATAGTATCGGGCAAATCTGAAGAAGTAACAGGTTGTTACTTCGACCGGTTTAACAGAAAAGACATTTTATCAGATGAAAATGACCTGATTTTAGGTAAGCAACTTTTTAATTCCAGTCTTGAATATTTTCACCGTTTAAACTTCGAGATAAAAATTTAATAAGATTTATATCACACTAAAATTTGACTATAATAAACTCTGTTCTTCTGTTCATCTGATGCTCTTCTTCGGTACATGGAACCATCCTCGAACCTTCACATTCACATTTGTTTACAGGTTTAGATTCACCGTAACCCTTCCCGGTAATTCGGTTTTGAGCAATTCCCTTTGAAACAATATAAGCTGCCGAAGCTTTTGCTCGTTTATCTGACAAACTGATATTAGAAGCTGCATTTCCTCTGCAATCGGTATGAGAGCCTAATTCAATTACCATTGATGGATACTGTTTCATAATTGAAACAATCTTGTCAAGCTCTATGGAGGCATCTTTCCTTATATTATATTTGTTAAGGTCAAAATATATAGGTTTTATTTCAATAAGTTTAGCAAGATCAACTCCAACTTCAATCTTTCCTATAGCTTCATTAAGAACTATTTCACCAGGTTTAGAAATCAGATAAAGAAAATTTACGGTTTTTACAACATAACCATCTTTCGATATTTTAACCCTGAAATTTAAGCTGTCGCCAACTTTTTTATCAGAAAGCATTTTGACACAGCTCCCATTGGATTGTGTTATATATTGCTCATTTTTCCCCGTTAAAAGATCGGTAATCTGTATATTAACATCTTTAAGCGGTTGAGCTGTTTTAACATCTGTTATTTTTGTCTTAAAAGAAAGTTCAGGAATTTTATCGAGCAATATAAATACATTAACTGTAGCTTCTTCTCCATAAGTAAGAGCATTGGCACTTCCGTCAAAATAACCTTCCTTTTTCCCTACAACAATATAGTTTTTGTTGAAATCAGCTTCGAATGAAAATTTTCCGGAGGCATCAGTAACCGCTTGTCCAATAACTTCCTGTGCTTCATTAATAAGTGTTATTTTGCTTCCGGAAATGGGTTCACCTGTTGTTTTTTCCTGAGCAATCCCTGCAATTTTAACCCATTTTTTCTTAAGAACCGATACCTTATAAATATCAAGGTTTCCATAACCATCATTTCTGACCGAAGCAAAGTAGCCATTCAATGAATCTATAGGAGAATAAAAAAGATCATCATCAGTAGTATTGAGCGGATATCCCATATTTGTAGGTCTTAACCAAACTCCTTCATTATTACATTTACTGTAAAAAATATCATAGCCGCCCATTGTTTGATGTCCGTTTGAGCAGAAAAACAGAGTTTTCCCGTCTGGAAGCAAAAATGGACCATCTTCGTCAAACGGAGTATTAACTCCGGCTCCTAAATTTACTGCAGGTCCCCATGATGCATCTGATTTTTTTTCGCATTTGTAAATATCCATACCACCAAAACCACCTTTGCGGTTACTTGTAAAATAAATGGTATTCCCATCGGGAGATAAACTGGCGTGCGTTTCCCAAGCACTTGTATTAATTGGAGATGGAAGTTTTTTGGGTTTGCTCCAAACTCCATTAATAAAATAACACACATAAATATTGCCTTGCCCATGATCGCCCTTATAAATAAAAAGTTGTTTTTTGTCAGATGAAATACTGATTGTAGCCTCGTGGTCATCTGTATTTATGGCTTGATCTATTGGTTTTGCTTCACTCCACTTACCAGTTTTATCTTTTTCCGAAATATAAATGTCTTCGAAATAGTATCCATTTTCCTCGATTTGTCCACCGGTAGTAGTGTTTCTTCTGGATGTGAATACAAGTGTATTTTCCAGAGGATCAATTGCAGGAGCGTATTCTGGGTAAATGGTATTTATATTTGGTCCAAGATTTTCAACTTTGATAAGAATAGGTTTTTTAATCATTTCTTTTGCAACGCGACACATTTCAATCTGGCTCGAAGCATTAACCAACTCTTCAGGACTTGCATTTTCATTAAGTCTGTTACGATATTTTTCAGTAACGGCAATAGATTTATCTAAATCATAATTAATAAGATATGCTTTTCCTAAATAAAACAAAGCTGCTGTCGGAGCACCTTCCTGCTTAACGTTATTCACGTATTTTTCCGCAATATTCATTGTGGCATTTTCAAGATAAGTTATTGCTTTTGATTTATCATTTGGAGTATTAAGATAACAATGACCAATATGATAACTTATATTGGCATTACCGGGTTTAATTGAATCGAGAATTAAAAACAACGGAAGAGCTTTTTGGAAATTCTGGGTTTCAAAAGCAGCTTTGGCTGAATTGAAAACAACTGTGTAAACATCCTTTTGACCTTTTGCAAAAAGCACTGACACGATTAGAAATAATACGATATTAAACTTTTTCATTTTAATAATTGTTAATGAAAATCAATATAATTTGAAATACAATAATAAATAATTTTATTTAATAATGAATAAATTATATGGTAATTTTGAAATTAAAAACCAAGAAATGCCACCAATTCTTAATGAAATGAGGATAATAAAGGATAGCTGAAAATCTTGAGGTCCCGAGCGGATTCGAACCGCTGTAGGAGGTTTTGCAGACCTCTGCCTAGCCACTCGGCCACAGGACCAATTTTTACGATGCAAAGATATAAAAAAAATGAAAATAAAACTTATAATTTCATTTATTTGGCAAGAAAAATAAAAAAACCTGCGTTAAAGCAGGTTTTAGAATCAGTTATTTAAACTTTTTTAATTCGGTTCTCGAAATTTGCTTTTTCTTCGTGTCAAATACTGTTGATTTTACAAGCCCAGTATTTTTTGCCCACCATTCGGTAACAACAGTTTGTGTTTTTAAATAGGTTGCATTTTCAAGTGTGTATGTAACTTTTGCACATTCAAAAGTTCCGGCTGATGTTGCTACGCTTTCAACGGCGGCAACTTTTCTGTTTATCGATTTAAGTGTACATGAAAAAACATTAATGCCCCTATTTGTAAAACTGAGTTTAATCGTGAAGTTTTTCAAAGTTTGTCCAGCCATCATATCAGACGGTAATTCTATTGAGTCTCCTGTAATTGCAAGGTCAAATTCTTTGTACTCATCAAAAGTTTTAGGGTCAAGTAAACTCTTAATATCAACATAAAAAACACCGTTTTTGCAAATATATGTATAGTTATACTTCTCCTTTACGCTATTATCCATATTATAACTGGTGTTCTCAACAATAATTTTTGTAACGCCATCTTTCGATTCATTACTGAGTACTTTCCCTGTAATGGTACCCGATTTATAATCTTTATTATTAAACTGATCTATTTGCCAGCGAGATGTTTCAGAAGTAGGAAAATAAGTTGTGCAGTTTTGTGCGGTAATGAAATTAACCATCAAAAGGCAAAAAATTGCCATAAATAACTTTTTCATAATTATAATAATTATTTGTTTTTATAATTGGTTGAGGCAAAAGTATTAAATGTTTTTATATCTTCCAAAAAATACTTAATCCTTTTTTAACGTCAGGCTTACTTTTTCTATCTTTCCACCAATAGGAGGGTTTAATTTTGAAATTTTAAGGATGATGTTTTTTGCTTCAGGAAAATTATTTTTTACAGATTTAATAATTCGATGTGCAATATTTTCCAGCAGTTTTGATTTAATTTCCATTTCAGCTTTAATCAATTGATAAACCGATTGATAATCAATTGTGTAATTTAGGTTGTCACTTTCCTCAGCCTTGATTGTATCGTATTCAAATGAAATATCAACAAGAAATTCATTTCCAATTATTTGCTCTTCACTAAAACAACCGTGATAAGCATAAAATTTCATCGACTCGATTGAGATTATTGACATTATTAGGAATTTCCCGCAAAATTAAAATAATTATAACATATAAACGTGTTGTGCGGTTTAAAATGTTAAAAAAATTGTTAATAAATAAAACAGAAAA
>CAZELC010000234.1:0-5180 GCA_964512865.1 uncultured Bacteroidales bacterium | reverse complement strand
TTACAATACCCATTGCTACTGCGATTCCGCCAGTATAAACACCCAGGAAGTTCCAGAATCCTGACCATATTACAGCAATTCTCGGCTTTAATGAATGTGTATAAATTACTGTTGCTACTGCATTAGCGGTATCATGAAATCCATTAATAAATTCGAAAATACAAACTGCTAAAATGCAAACGAAAAGTAAAACTGTGAGACCTGTGTCTAATCCAAACATAAATTAATTTTATATTACAAAAATATAAAGCCTTCATCAATAATAACGTTTAGGAATCATTACGAATATATTAATAAATCATTAACTCCACTGACGCAATGAAAAACTTCAAGTTCCAAGTACCAGGAATTACAACTAACTTTTTATTAAATATTTTTCTTTGAATTTAAAATTTGGGTCTTGTAGCTTGAGACATAATTAATGAAGAATCCAGCGGAGTAAAAGGAATAAGGACCCTGAAAGTACTATGGTTACAGGCAAAGTGATAACCCAAGCTAATCCAATGTTTTTTATTGTACTGGCTTGTAAATTTTTCCAGCCATCTTCAGCTACCATCGAACCGGCAACACCAGAACTTAACACATGTGTTGTGCTTACCGGAAGACCCAATAATGAAGAAATACTTATTGTACTTGCTGCTACCAACTGGCTTGCTGCTCCCTGTGCATATGTCATAGGGGTTTTGCCAATTTTTTCTCCAACAGTCATCACAATTCGCTTCCATCCTATCATTGTTCCAACTCCAAGCGAAAGAGATATCATTAAAATAACCCACCATGGGGCATATTCAGTGTTTGTTTTAATTAAAGCTACATTCTTTTTTAAATCGTTTATATCTGATGATGAAATAATATTTTGTTTTCCTTTGAGCGATAACAATAGTTTGTCTGTTGTTTTCCCAATAAGAAGGATATCTTTTCGTATTTCGAAATGGCGTGATTCGGGTATTTGTTTAAACGATGTAACTTTCCCGGTAATGGATTGAATTGTATCTATTCTTTGTTTTATAAGATCCACATTTTCATTAATTGCTTTATCACTTAACGCATTATTATCAATACGATTTATTATAAGTTCAATTTTGTTCATACATAAATTCAATTCTGCAGGTTTTTTTGAAAGGTTGACTGCAAAATAACCCGGAACAATACCTATGAGTATCATCATTACTAGTCCTACTCCTTTTTGCCCATCGTTAGAGCCATGTGAAAAACTCACACCTGTACTGGTTAAGATCAGCAGGGAACGAATCCATATTGGTGGTTTTTTATTAGCAGAAGGCGCTTCAAATATTTTTTTCTTCTTTATGATCTTCTTTAAAAAAAGCAATAAAAACAATGTTAAGAATAAACCTAATACAGGTGATATCAATAGCGACAACCCTACTTCCTCAACTTTATGCCAGTTCAAAGCCACACTGCTGCTTCCCGGCAAAAAACCAAA
Organism: uncultured Bacteroidales bacterium; assembly: GCA_964512865.1. Lineage (GTDB taxonomy): Bacteria > Bacteroidota > Bacteroidia > Bacteroidales > CAIWKO01 > CAZELC01. The sequence continues at coordinate 3,736 of CAZELC010000234.1, read as the reverse complement.
TGCCAATCCTACTCCGAAAATTGAACCTATCAATGTATGCGAACTTGAAACGGGAATACCTAAATACCATGTTCCGAGATTCCAGATTATTGCAGTAAGAATAAGTGCCATGACCATTGCAATACCATGCATCATATTGGCATCAACTAATGCCTCAACGGGCAAAAGGTTTACAATGCCCATTGCAACAGCAATTCCACCAAAATACACACCTATAAAATTCCAAAATCCTGACCATATCACGGCAATCCTTGGCTTTAAGGAGTGCGTATAAATTACCGTTGCAACAGCATTGGCAGTATCATGAAACCCATTGATGAATTCAAACGCACATGCGGCAAGCAAACATAATAAAAGTACAATTGTTAATCCTGTATCGAGTCCAAACATAAAGATAATTAGAATTTCAAAAATACTGAAATTAAAAGGAATTATCTTTTACCTGATATTAAGAAATAGTTAATTCTGATTGCTGAAATATTTATCCGATAAGCCAGCGGAGCAAAAGAAATATGGAACCTGATAGTACTGTAGTAACAGGTAATGTGATCACCCATGACAAAGCAATACTTTTTATCGTTTTGCCTTGAAGGTTATCCAGACCTTTTTGTGCAACCATACTACCGGCTATACCTGAATTAAGAACATGTGTAGTGCTTACAGGCAATCCGAATAATGTTGATGCGCTTATTGTTGCAGCTGCCATAATCTGACTTGTAGCTCCCTGTGCATAGTTAAGCTGCGTCTTCCCTATTTTTTCACCAACAGTAACAACAATTCTTTTCCAGCCTATCATTGTTCCCATTCCAAGTGAAAACGATACCATTAAAATTACCCACCATGGAGCATATTCTGTAGTTTTTTTTATGCCTGCAACATATTTACCCAATTCTTTATTATCAGCTGAAGAGAGCGCTTTATTGTCATCATCTTTAATACTCTTCAAAAGTTTATCAGAAGTTTTGGCAAGTAAAAGGATATCTTTTCTAATTGCAAAATGTTCCGTTTTAGGTATGGCATCAAAACTTTTTGCATCACGAATAATATTTTGTAATGAATCAGCTTCACCATTTATAAAATGTAACTTTTCTAATTGCTCAGCATTTAATTTAGTTGTATCTATTTTGTGAATTGAATTTTCTATCTGAACAATATTATTTTTAAGATCCACGGGGCTTTGCTTAAGGTCGAGTGCAAAATAACCTGGAACAATTCCTATTAATATCAACATGATTAAACCTACACCCTTTTGCCCGTCATTAGAACCATGCGCAAAACTTATCCCTATACATGATAATACCATGATAGACCGAATGCCTGTTGGTGGGGCTTTTCCTGTAGGAGGTTTTTTAAATATCTGGCTATTGCCCATCACTATTTTTAAAAGATACATTATTAATAATGCAAAGAAAAAACCAATAAATGGAGATATTAACAATGATAACCCTACATCACCTACCTTTGTCCAGTTTAAGGCAACATTAGTGCTTCCCGGCAAAAACCGGTATGCCAGACCTACTCCAAAAATAGAACCTATCAGGGAATGCGAGCTGGAAATAGGGATACCAAATGTCCAGTTCGTAAGATTCCATATTATTGCAGTACATATCAGCGACATGATCATAGCAATCCCATGCGCCATATTATTATCAACCAAGGCTTCAACAGGAAGCAGGTTCACGATTCCCATTGCCACTGCAATCCCGCCAAAGTATACACCAATAAAATTCATTATCCCCGACATCATTACGGCTATACGTGGTTTCAGCGAATTCGTGTAAATAACCGTAGCTACTGCATTTGCTGTATCGTGAAATCCATTAATAAATTCGAAGCCACAAGCACAAACCATGCACATGATTAATAGGAGCGTTACACCTGTATCTAATCCAAACATATTATCATATTAAGCATTCAAAAGTATGTTAATTTAATGTTAAAACTGATTGCTCAATATTAAGAAATTGTTAAGTTTATTTTTAACATTTATTATTTTATAATAAGTAGTGTTTTCAACTTTGTACTGTTAACCAAACCAGCAGCCCAACCTTGCAACTATTGACAAAATTGAAAGGTTATAGGTGTGGCGGCTAATTAAGTCTGTTGTTGTTGGTAGAAAGAAAGTAAAAACTTCATCGCGACATATTTCATAAACTTAATATAACATTCTGTAACACATCTGACTTTATACCGATTGTATATATGTAATAGTCCTAAAAATTAGCGGGATATCTTGCAAAAGATATCCCGCTGAGTAACTACACCAATTACAATCCTCAACTTAAATAATTAAAACTTAACAAGTTTTTTTGTATATGTTTTTTCGTTACATGTTGCATTTAAAATATAGGTACCTGATGGAATATTACTTATATCTAATTCTTTTTGCGAAGAATTGTTTTTCATGTTTATAACCATCACTTCTTTACCAATCATATCGCTGATTATTATTTTCATTTCAGAATTCATTCCATTTGTATTAACAACTGTCAGCATATTGTTGGCAGGGTTAGGGAATATTTTAAATTCATTATCTGTATTATTTTTATTGTCCAATAAAGTTGTGATGTTAGAAGGTTTAAAAATCATAAGCTTTCCTGCCGGCATATTCAAAGCCTGTAAAATATTTGCGGGAAAATTGTGTAAAGCGCCTACTATTTCAAGAACTCCGTCATTGTCATAATCCATAAGCATGGACATACCCCACATTCTACCTCCGGTAATTTTTTCTTTCACAAATGAATGATCAGATTTTTGTCTCACAGTATACAACCCGCTCATTCCATCTCCGGGCATAATGATGTCGCTATATCCATTGTTATCAATATCGCCAATACACCAGATACCGGGCGAACCCTGGCTTGCCGGGTTACCAAAATCATAAAGATCGCAGGGGAAATGCTCCACTATTGCATGTTTTGTCCATTGACTTGATGTTTTCGGATCTGTAGGTATATCGAAAAAATATAATCCTGATTCTATTGAATTTCCGTTACCATCAACTATTGCGGTATTGTTTAAATTATTATGATTTCCAAAAACCAGTTCATCACTGCCATCGCCATTAATGTCGAAAAATTCAAAATAATAACCAAGCCCTGAAGTATGATCGATTACATGATAATTCCATGTTCCTTTCCAGCTATTGGCATCTGAAGGCGCTGCTGTTTGTTCCATCCAAACGATTGAAGGTTTTGCCGGAGGTCCGAAAAACTGCGATACCACAATATCTTTATCGCCATCTTTATCTACATCGTATAATTTAATGAATACGCCACCCAACGAATCATTAATGGTGTACCTGTTAAATACGCCATTTCCCATATGCCTGTACCATTCAATTTTTTTTACAACTGTTGTACTGCTGTTATCTGAACATGTTGTAACAATATCTTTTTTACCATCGCCATCCAAATCGTATTGAACTGACTCATGCCAGAAAAAATTTGAACTTCCTTTTTTTGTATCCGGAGCGAATGGTGTCATTTGAGTATAATTAGGACCTTTCATCCAATAGAATCCACCGCCATTTGTTTTCAGAAAACCTTCCTGTACCATGATGTCAAGGCTTCCGTCTTCATCTACATCATATACTTGCGGTGTATTAATAAAAGGAAGATTGCTGTCGACAGGAAGCACAACAGTTTCAGTCCAACTCGTAGGAACACCGGTACCGGCGGCTGCATTAAAAACCCTGATGGCTCCTTTGGTTGTTGCCTGGTTTGCAGCGCTACCT
>CAZELC010000233.1:0-5186 GCA_964512865.1 uncultured Bacteroidales bacterium | reverse complement strand
CTGTTTTGAACCAGTCCACCATTTTAGTTCCTAATCCCGGAGTTTCTTTTTGTTGAAGAATAGCAGTCTTTAATATAGTACCATCAGTTTTGAATCCTACCATAATCGAAAATCTTCCGCTAAAACCTTTGTCGGTAAATGTTTTGACAGCGACACCAACAATTTTATCAGCTGACTTACCGGTATAATATGTTAGTCCGTCAATTTCTTTTGCATCTGTTGTTGGGTCATTGTCAAAGGCAGGGAGCACATTTTTCAATGCATCAATTTCAGCCTTTTTTTGTGATGCTTCAATAGGAGCTTTTGTAACATTGTACACCAGCCCCAATGCTCCTGACATCACCATTGATATCAGAAAAAGGCAGAGTATCATGTTTTTAAGCGAAGATTCTAATTTAGCCATTTTTTACTACCTCCCCAAATTTTTTAGGTTTAAATCCTTTGTTTATTAAAGGAACAATTGCGTTCATAATTAAAATTGCAAACGAAACTCCTTCAGGGTATGAACCCCAAACTCTGATAAGAACAGTGAGCAGCCCGCAACCAAGCCCAAAAATTAGCATACCTGGTTTTGTCATTGGTGATGTTACCATATCAGTAGCCATGAAAATTGCACCTAAAAGCAAACCACCTGCAAGAATATGGAAAACCGGATCAACATATTTGGCTGGATTTATCAGGTATAATATTCCAGTGAAAATAAATACAGTTCCAATAAAAGAAACAGGAATATGCCAGGTGATAATTTTTCTGAAAAGCATAAAGAAACCGCCTAAAATAATAGCAATTGCTGATACCTCTCCGAGGGAACCACCCATATTGCCTATAAGCATATCGACATAAGATGGAACTTCTGTCATCAATTTACCTACAGAATCACCTTTTGACAAACCTTCCTTAACAATTCCTAAAGAAGTAGGACCTGTAACAGCATCAAATAACACAGTTTTATTAATTGATGGAAGAGGCCATGATGTCATATCAACGGGGAAGGATATTAGAAGAAAAACTCGGCCAACTAATGCTGGATTAAACGGATTTTTACCAAGACCGCCATAAGTCATCTTTCCAACACCTATTGCTACTATTGCTCCCACAACCATCATCCATATTGGTAGGTTGCTTGGTACGTTCAATGCGAGCAGCAAACCTGTAATTATTGCAGAGCCATCTGAAATGGTAGCTTCTTGTTTGAGTATGAATTTTTGAACAAGATATTCTACAACCAGACAAGATACAATTGCTACTGCAGTTAAAATTATAGCTCCTAATCCGAAATACCAGAAAGATACTAGGGTGGTAGGAATTAATGCTATTACCACGCCCCACATTATTTTTTTAACAGATTGATCTCCGTGAAGGTGGGGTGATCCTGAAACAGTTAGTAAATTTGCCATAATATTAATTATTTGCTCTAGATCTTATTAGTATTCCGACTTTATTTTTTAATACTCTTATATTATCAAGCAGAGGCCTACTTGAAGGGCAGGTAAAAGAACAGGAACCACATTCAATACAATCCATTACTCTTTCTTTTTCTCCTGGTTCGACTTGTTCTGTTTCGGTAAGCTGCGACAGCAAAAATGGCTGAAGTCCCATAGGACAAACAAATGTGCATTTTGCACACCTTATACAATTTACTGTTTTTGCTCTTTTTGCTTCTTTCTCTTCAACAATAACGACTCCTGACATTCCTTTTACAACAGGTATTTCAGCATAATTAAGAGCTTTACCCATCATTGGTCCGCCATTTATTATTTTTTTTGTATTTTCAGGTAATCCGCCTGCTTCATCAATAAGCATTGAAACAGGGGTTCCAACCCTTGCCATAAGATTACAAGGATTTGCGATGGATTTTCCAGTAACGGTGATAACTCTTTCGAAAAGTGGTTTATTTTTTTGTACTGCCTCATATACGGCAAATGCAGTTCCGACATTTTGAACAACGCAACCAACTTCTATTGGTAACTTTCCTGATGGAACTTCACGATTTATTATTGCTTTAATAAGTTGTTTTTCGCCTCCTTGTGGATATTTGACCTTAAGTGGAGTAACTTCTATTCCTTTAAATTGGTTGCACAAACTCTTAAGTTTGGAAATGGCATCAGGCTTATTGTTTTCAATTCCAATGTATGCTTTTTCGACTCCGATGGTCTTCATCATGATTTGTATCCCCACGAGCATCTCTTCGGTTTTCTCAAGCATGAGCCTGTGGTCGGATGTTAGATATGGCTCACATTCAACACCATTTACTATAAGGCAATCAGCTTTTTTATCTTTTTGAACCATGAGCTTAACATGGGTAGGAAAAGTAGCACCGCCAAGTCCAACAATCCCAGACTCCTTAATCTTATTAACTATTTCTTCCTGAGATAATGTTATTTCTTTTTTCAACTCAGGACTTTTGTCAATATTTTCTAACCACTCATCACCTTCAACATCAATAAAGATTGATTTTTTCCGATAGCCACTTGAGTCAATGGCGTCATCAATTTTAGCAACTGTACCTGAAAAAGGGGAGTGAATATTTGAAGAAATAAAAGAATTGCCTTGAGCTATGAGCTGACCGACTTTTACCTTATCTCCTTTGTTTACAATAGGTACTGAAGGTGCACCAAGGCTTTGCGATAACGGAATAACAGCGTTTTTAGGAAGTTCGAGATATTTTATCGGTTTATCAGCCGATATTTTATTTTCCTCCGGATGTACGCCACCTAATTTAAATGTTTTCAAAAAATATCCTCCTTTATTTGCATATTAGACATTTTCTTCATTTTTAACTGATATCGAGGGTTCTTCTTTCTTTTTTCTTTCTGGGAAATTCACCTCAATTATAGCAGATGTAGGGCAAGAATCAGCACATTTTCTGCAAAGCGTGCATTTCTCGAAATTGATATATGCTATATTATTTTCCATAGTTATAGCATCGAACTTACATTCTTTAACACATTTTCCACAACCAATGCATGCAACAGCACAATTCTTTTTGGCCACAGCACCTTTTTCCTTGTTAATACAACTTACAAAAATCCTTCTGTCTTTTTTACCTTTAAGTCTAAGTTCTATTATTTTTCTTGGACATGCTTTAACACAAAGGCCGCATGCAACGCATTTGTCCTGTATAATAACAGGTAGACCTGTTTCTTTATCCATATACATTGCATCAAATGCGCAAGCATTAACGCAATCACCACACCCCAAACAACCGTAAGGGCATGAATTCTCTCCTGAATAAAGAGTGTTTAAAAAGAAGCATGAAGAAACTCCATCGTACTCAGATTTTGTCGGAGAATTTGTCTTTGTCCCGTTGCATCTTACAACAGCAATCATTGGGTCTTTTTCTTCAGCAACTTTTCCTATAATAGGACCAATTGCTTTAAGAACATCATTTCCGCCGGGAGGGCAAAAAATATTATCGAGTGATTCGTTTTTAACAACAGTTTCAGCAAGATTTCTGCATCCGGCAAAACCGCAACCACCACAATTTGCTCCCGGAAGTTTTTCAACAACAAGGTCGATTCGGGGATCTTCAATAACCTTGAATTTTTGAGCAATAAAATACAAAATTACTGCACAAAGAATTCCAATCAGGCTTAAAGTAACAACTGAGTAAAGAATAACTGTATTCACTTTATTATAAATAGGTTAAACGTATATTATTCTGTATTTGATAAATGTTTCATGTATTGAACGCGATGGTAAAGGACAGGATTTTCTGCTTTTTTCACACTGAATTTACCTCTGAATTCATCAATAGATTTGTAATTGTTTTTTTCCATCCATTTAGTAAGCTCATTTATCATGGTAGTTATTACACCTGTTCCATGAATATAAACTGCAGAGCAAACCTGTGTTGTTTTTGCTCCGGCTAAAAGTTGCTTGATAACTGCTGAACCATCATGAATACCAGTAGATGCAGAAATATCACATTGAACCTTATCGGAAACCATTGCTACCCAACGAAGTGAAATTGGCAATTCTTCAGGTGAACTGAAAATATTTGCCGGTTGAAGCTTCATTGTTTTAAGATTAATATCAGGAGAAAAGAACCTGTTGAACATAACAATGGCTTTTATTCCTGTCCATGAAAAACGCTGAATTGTATTTACAAGCCCACTGAAATGATAACCTATTTTTAGAGCAATTGGGATTTTTATTTGAGATTTAACATTTTCAATAATATTAAAATACATTTTCTCATGAGCAGCTCCATCCAATTCAATATGATCAGGCATTATAAAAATATTGAGTTCCAAAGCATCTGCACCGGCATGTTCTATATCCTTTGCTATCGAAGTCCATTCATTTAATGAAACACAATTAATACTTGCAATAACAGGTATTTTTACTGTTTTTTTTGCTTCTCTGATAAGGTTTAAATAATTTTCTACGGAAGAATCTTCAGTAATATTCTTAATATAATCGTATGCTTCCGGATAATTATTATACGAATCGGAATATTGAAAAAACTTTTCCGAATCATGCATAATCTGTTCTTCAAACAATGATTTTAGCACAACTGCTCCGGCACCTTTTTCCTCTAATTCCTTAATTTTTTCAACAGATTTTGTTAAACCAGAACTGCCTATGATTATTGGAGATTTGAGCTTTAAACCCATGTAAACGGATGAAAGATCTACCATAGATATTTTTTTTAAATTTTGGTGCAAATGTAATATTTTATATTTGTTAAAATGAGATATTGAAAAAAAAATATAAAGACTTATTCCAAACTTGTTTATCTTTGTTTTTAATCATGAGTAGCACGGTATCACATTCGGGAATTGTACAAGATATTATTGATAGTAATAATATCAGTGTTTTGATTATTTCTCAATCAGCATGTTCCTCATGCAGCTCGAAAAAAATTTGTTCTGCCTTTGAAATGCAGGAGAAAATAATTATTGTTAAAAAACCAGATTTTGAATTAAAAAATGGTGATGAGGTAAATGTTGTAATGCAGGAATCATTCGGGTATTTTGCTGTTATTGTTTCATATATTCTGCCATTTATACTAATGATGACCGTTTTGCTGGTATTTTATCTGAAAAATATTAATGATATTTATACTGGGCTTGCAGTAATTGTATTTCTTACCACATACTATATTATATTGTACCTTTTTAGAAAAAAAATATCTAAAAAAGCTATTTTTAAAATTGAAAGATTATGAGAAAGACTATTAT
>CAZELC010000232.1:0-5188 GCA_964512865.1 uncultured Bacteroidales bacterium | reverse complement strand
TATTAAAGTTTGATGCAAAATTATAATTACTTAAAAATGAATCTTTGCGGTAAAATGGAAAAGTAAAAAGACAACTTTTCTTTGCCGGTTGAATTTCTAAAGAAAGGCTTCCAACAGGAGATGCATTTTGCTCGGAACCTAAGTTTACTATTGGCAGATACCGCCTATTAATTAAACTTAATGAATTGTTGTAAATATATGACTCTGTTAAAATATCCGAATACCTTGCAATTAGCCATCTATTCTCCTTTTGAGTAATAAAAGCATTAAGCGATGTCATTATTGACGAAAGTACATCATAGCAAGTTTTATCCTTGTACATGTCCGAATTCACAGTCTCATAATTCAAAACACAATCGCCTGATGATTGACCGCTAACTTTTATATTACATAATATCTCAAACTCAAGTATCAACTCAGTTTGATCTAGTATATATTTAAGGATTTGAAGGAAAGTATATCGGCCCGAATATTCAAATGTGATTCCTTTGAGTATTCCAAGCCCATCACTTGCTGACACCTCTACATCATAAGGAGGATCAATATAATTTTCTGAGTATTTTTCAGGCAAAGAATAACCCTGCCACACAAGTACATTATCTACATATTCTTTAAATTGGAATTTATTTGAATCTAATGTATAAAAGTCAATTAACTCATTGTTTGCCTCTGCCTCTATTGACAATTCAAGAGAAGTACCCATTATTCCTTTTTCGGCTTTATCACGAACCAACACCGGAGCCGCCCCCAGATTTTTAACCTCAGCAACACCGGAATAACCTTCCTGCCAACACTCAATTTTGTAATTGTGATTGTCAGAATCGAAAAGGAATGTATATCTAAGTGCTTTTGCCATTATGATGTCAATTTTTTACGAGAATTTTCGTTATTGATTGTTGCTATTAGTTTATTGCCCCGGCTTGTTAATTCACCCGAAACTTTTACCTCAATAGATTTTGATGTGTAATCAGGTGCAGATGAAGATGAAACTGAACCCGATGAATATGAAGTAGAAGCAGCACTCATATTGCCTGAACCAGCATTTTGAATACTTGATTTGATTGCAGTACCGAACGCAACTAATGCAATACCAATACCGATTGCAGCTAATCCGGGGAAAGGAGGCGCAAAAGCCGCTTTTATAGCTTCGACACCAATTCCAGCTTGTATTGCTATCTTTCCGAGCGCAATTAATAGATCGCCAAAACTTGCCACAAGGTTTTTACCCAAATCACTTATGCCTCCGGTGCCGGCAAATATATTTCCAATACCCTCAGCAAATGTGCCGGCAATATTTTCAAGACCCTGTTCAAGTGAATTAGTAATCTCATCAAAAAAAGCACCTATTTTCTGAAATCCAAGTAGTACAGGATCAACATCAATATTATTCTGAATTAATTGATTAATCTCTTCAATTAATTTTTCATAATCATCATTTATAGAATCAAGAGAAGTTTTTGATTGTTCTGCAAGAATCTTTGCAATGTCAAAATCAGGTGCAGAACTTTTTATCATTTCAGCAATTTCCTGCTGATGCTGTGATAATATTTTTAATTGCTCCCTGTGAAAACCCTTAAGTTCTTGAGATTTTTGAGACTCCAAACCTCTCCATGATGCATATAATTGATTCAGTTGTTCCTCCTCTCCGTCAGTATGTTCTTTCTTAAGATTATAAATTTGCTTTTCAGCAGCATACTCTTGAGCAGCTAATGAAATTCGTCCACTCCATAATTTTTCTAATACTTTTTCAGCCTCTCTTGAATATTTTAGACGTTGATCGACATTATATTTCTCTTTATCAGTCGATTTCTCTCTTAAATCATCCAGTTTAGCTTGTAAATCAGCTTCTGTTTTTATCCATGCTCGTTTTTTATCATCAATAGCATCTTGTAAATCTGCAATTCTCGCAGCTGCTTTTGCGGCCGCAGAAACCTCATCTGCCTTACCTTTTATATAATTTTTTACTGATTGTTGCTGTTTTTCATCAAGACCAGTTATTGCTTGTATCCCATTTTGACCAGCTTCTTTTGCTGCTTGCTTTAGTTCTTCCCAGTTTCCTTTAAATGCTGCTGAAATTAATTTTCCTAATGAACTAAATGTTTGAAAAAGCCCTGTAAACCTATTTACAATATTCGTTTTAATTGCTTCCCACAGGTCCTTAACAGCTTGTTTAGGATTATTAAAAGCATTGGAAAGAGCTCTACCAACAGCAGCAGCAATATCTGTAATTACACCAAACACAGCCTTAAGCTGCAGCATTATTTTAGCTAATTTATCTCCCCCATCCTGTGTTTTTGTGAAATATGCTACAAGTGAACCCAAAGCAACTACAAGCGCTCCAATTCCAGTTGAAATTAATGCAGTTTTTAAAACTCTTAAAGCAGTTGTAAGAAATCCTGAGCCAGCCGCTGTTGTCTTAAATGACTGAGATAACATTAACAAACCTCCTCGAAATACTTTCACATGGCCTGATAATTCACTCATAGAAGTTCCGAATAGATTCGCAAACTCATCAAAAGAGTTGCCAGCTTCATCCTTGAATGCAGCAACTGCCTGTTGTGCTTCTTTCGATCCTTTCTTTATATCTTTTGTATCTGCACTAAATAGTGCTTTAAGATTTAGTAGTGCCATCTCTCCCTACATTATTTAATATTTCAATCATCCTACCAACATTTTCCATTGCCTTCCTCTCATCGATTTCAATACTAACCTCTTGTTCCCAACTGAATTTGATTATTTTTTTCGGATCGGTTATTCTGCTCTCTCTCGTTAACTGAGAATTTAAAAAATGTAACGTACAAGTTCTAATAATCTCTCCGTAAAACTTCCGATCATCTTTTCTTTTTTCAAAAAAGAAATAGACCTTTAAAAAAAAAGTACCTAACCTCATTTCCCCCCACTGTTCTTCTGTTAAAGCCAGGTACCCTAATCCTTGATTACGAAACTCATCAATTAAAAGAACCGTCTCTTTTTTTTTACCTCCTTAGTAGTTACTTCAGAAGCTACAGAAAATGAACTTTGTTTTTTAAAAACTAGCATCAATCTTTGAATGTCATGAAATTTAAGTATTCCACCTAGTTCAAGCGCTGTTATATTGAACTCCTTCCCGTCCATTCTCTCCCCTTCTTTTAGAGCGCAATGAATAAACAACCTTAAATCGCCTGCAGATAAATTTTTTAAAGAATCGAGGGCAGACAAATCAGAGATATTCTTCAGTTCGCAGAATTCAGTAATTGTATTCCAGTTGAATTCAATTCTGTATTTTTTACCCTCTAACTCAATATATTCTTTCATAAATCAAATTATTTCAATTATGCCTCAGTTACGGCCTCAAGGTTCGATTGTCCTGATACTTCGATTGAATAACCAAGCTCATCATCAGGGCCTGATGATTCAGTATAACCAGTTATCATTCCGGTACCGGAATAACTCTTTGCTCCCAAGGCAGAATATACATAAGGGAATTTTGTCCCGGCAATTGCAAGAGCAATTATGTCATCCCTGTCTAATAAGGTTGTTTCGCCAGTTGTTTTGACCTCAGCAATCCCCTTAATAGAGAACTTCGGTTTAGTTCCTGTTACCTTTTCCTTTTCTACCCCCAAATCAGCTTTTGTGATTGAAGATTTAGTTTTTATCCCTAAATCAAAATCATGATTTGTTACTCCAATAAAATCCTTTTCATTCACTTTGAATGCTACATTGTAGCCATCTACTCTTGTTCCCATAATTTATATTTTTAAACTTGTTGCGTAATTGTATATTCTCTTAATACTACCCACATATTTGCTTCATCCGGCCCGGGGATGCAGCTACCTTCAACTACTCTTAAATCATTAGCTTTGAGTAATTTTATAGCAGAATCTACTTGTGATGATAATTGATCTGCTTCATCAAATGTTTTTCCACATATTGCAAATTTCACATTACATACATACTTATAAATGCCTTTCTTAGTGTATCTTGGCTCCGACTCAACAGAATAAACTACAAATGGATAAGATTCAGTATCAGCAACCCCATAAAAGAGGTTACAAATACTACTTAATGCAGTTGTTATACGCTCTGAAACATTTAGGTTAGCCATTTTCTACTACTTTTTTAACTTGAATTTCCAGTTCTTTATTGAAGTTTTGTAATATCATTGCTTCTTTTCCTTCAGTTGCCGCTTCAAAAAACAAGCGTGGTTTAATTCCTGCGGATCGTTTTAATGTGTTTCGCTTTACAGGAAATTGAAACTTATGCCCTGCATATCGCATTTTTAGAGTACCATAATTAATCCAATAAGCTTTAAACCAGTCCGGGACTTCTCTAGTTCCCTTATTTCCTCTCTTATTTCCATAAAACCCAAATAAAAGAGATAAATTTTCGGCTCTTACAAATTTGGCTTTGACAATTTTTTTTGTACTTGCTGATGGAGCTTGACTTTTGATATTACTAAGAATAGGTTTGACAGCATTTCTCATTGCTGCTTTAACAGCCTTTATGGAGTTATCCGGATATTTATTCAGAATCTCCATAGCACTTTCATATCCCTGTATATTTAAATCAGCCATTTTGCAAAATCTTTTGAGCCTCAATTTTTAAAAATATTGTTCCTCGTATTGCTGCAACGGTAACAATATCATATATTTCATTCGACCACTCAATTACCCATTTTGAACTAATGAAGTTTTTCCAAACATCATATGTAGTGATCGATATTTTTTTCACACTTTGAATGTTATCATTAACTATTGTTTCAGAGGCAGCATTAACAGAAATATCTGCATATAATTTGCCTTTTTCAACATAATTAGTGATAACTTGAGCTTTGTCGCCCTTCGATTTAACCGGCTCTTTTAAAATAATAAGCTGGTCAAAATCACCTACATTTATTTTTTCTACCTCAGCCATCTTCGATAATTTTTTAATAGGTTAGTAGATGCTTTTGGTAATGATTCAACAGAATCAACTGGATTCTTAAATAATGCACCGGCAATTAAGAAAATTGCAATAAAAACTGGCGCTGGGATAATAGTATATCCGGCATCAAAAATGACTTCAATTTTCCTCCCCTCATCAGTATGTACGCATATCCTTCCCCCTGATATGTGTACTTGATCCAATTCGGTTTCAACCTCATCAATCTTAAATGATGTCGCTTCATCAGCCGGATAATACCCTGTTTCATCAATCGATGTATAAGCAG
>CAZELC010000231.1:0-5287 GCA_964512865.1 uncultured Bacteroidales bacterium | reverse complement strand
ATATGGATGTGCTGCTGGATCAAGAACTGCAGATGTAACAGTTACTAAAGTATTTACTTCCGAATTGTTAAGCCCGGTAAGATCAATAGAGTAACCTGAAATATCAAATTGTTTTATTAAATGTGTTTGTTGACCATTTGCAGGAGACAGAGTTTCTGTTATCTGAAAAGGCACGCCATTTTTTTTGGCAGAAGGTATCTTATAAGTAACTATGACAGGTTCGGTAATTGTGTGTTTTAAATCAAGAATTATTTCCCCTGCTCTGACATCAATTCTAGATATTTCAGCATCATTAAAACTCAATGATGGATCTTCAGTAATATTAAATATGGTCTGCCCCGGTTGAATTACCACTCCCGGCAACGGAGGAAAATATTTGCTGGTAATAGTATCCGGGACTTTTACCAGTGAGTCAATCTGAAAATCATATAATGAACTTTCGTAAATAATACTCAATGAATTATCAGAATTTACTTTCAGAAGCGAATCAGGAATAATTTTATCAATTCCCAGCGAGGTATAAATCAGAGGCGCCTCTACGTCAATATCCCATGAAGGTTTCATGCTTTTTTTACACGATGACACTACCAGAGCTAAAAAAAGAGTAAGATAAATTAACCTTTTGAGCTTCATTTATGGAAATTAATTAATGTAAAAATAGAAAAAAATGACATGCCGCACATGTTAATAATTATATTTTTTACCCCATAAGTTTTTCAGTCTGTTCCTGATTTCATTTTCTCTTGCATTATTTTGCGGCTCATAAAGTTTAGTACCTTTTATTTTTTCAGGAAGAAAATCCTGTTCTGCAAAATTATTTTCAAAATCATGAGCATATTTATAATCAGCACCATAACCTAAATTCTTCATAAGCTTTGTCGGAGAATTTCGCAGATGTAAAGGAACAGGAAGATCACCATTTGTTTTAACCAGCTCCTGAGCACTGCTAATTGCCAAATAAGATGCGTTGCTTTTAGGAGATGACGCAAGATAAATTGCTGTTTGCGAAAGTATTAACCTGCATTCAGGATAACCAATAACATGAATAGCCTGAAAGCAGTTATTTGCAAGTAAAAGAGCATTTGGATTGGCATTCCCTATATCTTCAGATGCCAGAATAAGCATGCGTCTGGCAATAAACTTTGGGTCTTCGCCTCCTTCAATCATTCTTGCAAGCCAATAAACTGCTGCATTGGGGTCACTACCACGAATTGATTTTATAAAAGCTGAAATAACATCGTAATGCTGTTCACCATCTTTATCATACAATGCAAGATTTTGCTGGATAATTGTCAATACTGCTTTGTTATTAATAACAACTTTTCGGTTATTGCTTTTCAAAGTATTAACCACAAGTTCCAATGCGTTTATCAGTTTTCTTGCATCGCCGCCGGAAATCCTAATCAGAGCTTCAGTTTCAGGTATTTCAATATCAATATCAGATGAAAGCTTTTCTTTTGCTTTACTAAGAATCGTCAAAAGTTCAGCTTCCTCAAGGTTTTTCAATATATACACCTGACATCTTGAAAGTAAAGGAGATATTACTTCAAATGAAGGGTTTTCTGTTGTAGCGCCTATGAGTGTAATAATTCCTTTTTCAACTGCCCCAAGAAGCGAATCCTGCTGCGCCTTATTAAATCTGTGGATTTCATCAATGAAAAGCACTGCATTACCTTCATCATCTTTTGCTTTGGCAAAAACTTCCCTAACATCTTTAACTCCTGAGTTAATGGCGCTTAAAGTATAAAAGCTGCGGTTAAGTTGTTTTGAAATAATGTAAGCCAGTGTGGTCTTTCCAACGCCCGGCGGACCCCACAAAATCATGGAGGGTATATTTCCAGATAATATTGCCATATACAAAATAGCATCCTTACCCACAAGATGTTGTTGACCAATATAATCATCGAGAGATGAAGGACGTAAGATTTCTGCTAGAGGAATATATGACGGCATTTTAAGGTATCAACACATTTAAAGATTTTGGATTTACTTTTAACAGCAGTTCTTTAGTCAATCGGTATTTATCGCCATCAATATGAGCAATATAGTTTTTCTTTTGTATAATTCTTACTTCATTTGCACGGATTATTTCAACAAAACCTGTCCTATCCATAATTCTCAGAAAAAGGCAGATTCCTAAAACCGGTGCAAGGAAAAACGGAGGCTTCCTCATTATACAAACATCAATTAAACCATCCTCAATAATTGCTCCCGGCGATATTACAGCATTGTAACCATACTGATTACCATTGGCAAAGCTTATCAGCATTGCCCTTCGATGCATGACCTTACCGTTAATATATAATCTGAATTTGTTTGGTTTAAAAAGTAAAAACTCTCTGAAAACCAGTTTTGAATATGACCAAAAACCTCTTTTTTTACATTTAGAGAACAGTTCAGCAACATAGGCATCAAAACCCACACCTGCAATACTAAAAAAAGGAAGGTTATTTATTGAGGCAGTATCAACACATTTAATTTTTTGACCATTTATTATCTTAATAGCTTTTGTAACATTTGTTGATATTTTTAAATAATGAGCAAGACCATTACCAGAGCCGACCGGAATAATTCCCAGACAAGTCTTTGTTCCTATCAGTGATTGCGCAACTTCATTAAGCGAGCCATCTCCGCCAACTGCAACAGCATAATCATAGCCTTTAACGGCAGCATCTTTGCTTAATTCAATTGCATGCCCTGCAGCTTTTGTATAGCATATTTCATATTCAAATGCTGATTTATCAAGCTCTTGGAGAATAAGTTTTTCGACAATATTTTTTTTCTTTACCCCGGAAATGGGATTAATAATGAAACGAATCTTTTTTTTGTCTTTATCCATCTCAGTCAGCATCATCTTACAGATAACTTGTTTTCGATAAGCCTGTTATTATAACTCTGAATTATTGCCCTAATGTATATTTCAAGTTCAGTTTTTTTCTCAGGTTCTTTATCTGAAAGGTTATTATTAAGCATATTATCTATGCTTATATTGTGCAGGGAAATGGTTTTTTCGCCATCAAACTGAAGGACATAACCATCTTTAATCAGTTGATAAATATTATTAATATAGCTCACGGAGAAATGTTGGCTGTATTTATTAAAAGCACTTTTACCGAATGCAATAAAACTTCCTTTATAATTCAGATAATTAAGCACAGTAGGCATAATATCAATTTGCTGGGTAAGTGTAGAGTCAAAACCTTTTAAATTACTGTTATGCTTATAAAAGATCAAAGGAATTTCAAACTGACCAATATTACTTTTATAATAGTCGTAATAGGCATGTGATGTATGATCGGCAGTCAAAACAAATAACGTACTATCAAACCATGGCATTTTAGAAGCTGTCTGAAAAAATCTCTTTAATGCATAATCTGTGTATCTAATACTTTTGTGAATATCAAGTTTGCCTTCGGTAAAAGTGTTTTTATATTTTGGAGGGACTCTATAAGGATGATGAGAGGAAAGAGTAAAGATTGTCGAGATAAAAGGTTGTTTTTCGGAATTAAGATTTTTAGCAAAATATTGCAGAAATGGTTCATCGAAAATACCCCATTCTCCATCATAATCATCATCATTAGCGTATTCTATTCTTCCATAGTAATTATCAAACCCAGCCATTTTCGAAAAATCATCAAATTTCATGGTGCCATTACTCCCACCATGATAAAATGAGCTTGAATAACCATATTTTTTAAGAAGGCTTGGTAAACTGTTAAGGTTATCTCCAGCATATATTGAAGAAACATAAGCACTGTTCATCAAGGTAGGCATTCCTGCTACTATCGCAGGTATTCCTTCAATTGACTTTTTGCCGTTGGCATAAGCATTTACAAAAACAAGACTTTCGCCTATTAATGAATCAAGAAATGGTGTATATCCTTTATAATTTCCATTATCAATATTTTTATTAAGCGAACCTATATGCTCTTTAGAAAAACTCTCTAAAATGATTATCACTACATTGTTATTCCTGAAATTAGTTTGTGGATTCATGACAGTAAGAGGGTTATAAACTTTTTCAAGTTCAGCATCGGATTTAAAATATCCCTTATGGTCGAGTCGTTGGTTATCCCATGTATTAATAATGGTAAAAGGAGTGTTTAGAATAACAGGAACATTTTGTGCACTGGTATATTCACCTGCGGAGATAATGCTTATCGGTCTCATTTGCAGACCTCCTCTTGAAAACAAAACCGTAAAAAATGAAAAAACAATTAGCAATAAAAAACTTATCAAGTAATGTTTAATACCGGTTAACAAGAAAACTGTTCTTACCTTTGTTTTTCTATATAGGAAAACCATTAGGACAATAAAAGATATCCACAAAAGAGCTACATACCAAAAATCAATAATATAATTAGGAAGAAGAGATAACACATCATTTCCGCCTCCTATGGTGAGATAATCTAAAAAATCTGATGTGGTTCTTTTGAAAGTATACCTGAAGTATTCAAAATCAATACAGATAAAAGCGAAAGATATTGCATTGGTTATATAAAAAAAATATTCCAAAACCAACTGATAATATTTATTTGCCCTGAAACGAAAAGGAATTATAAACATTGCGATATACACAATATTAATAATACATATTGCTGAAAGGTCGAATCTTATTCCAAAGGCAAGCATTTTAAAAAACTCAGGAACACTAATATCAGGGAAATATTTATAGAAAAAAAGATAAAAGATTATTCTGCTTATAAAATAAATTAATAAAATTATCAGCAACCTGACGATAAGCACAAAATATATATTCTGAAGTGAAAAGAGTTTTCGAAGCATGGCAAATAATGAGTAATCTAAAAGACTTGTACAATAACCAATCTTCTTACTTCAGCAGCTTTGTTCCCTGCATTATCAGTAACATTATATTTAACGAAGTAATCACCTTCAACATTAACATCAACAAGGTTTTCAACTTCAATTTTAGACGAAATATCTCCATCTACCTCATCATAAGCCGTAGCACCGGCATCTGTATATGAAGTATTTTTTTCAACAAATACAGGGCTTGAGCCATTAAGTGAAATTACCGGAGCCACAATATCATCAGGTTTATCTTTTTTGCAGGAAGTAAAAATAAAAAGTGGCAGGAATAATATAAAAATCAAATATTTTTTCATAAAATAATCCAATTTATTTGACCGTAAAATTAACAAAAAACGCAATAAAAGAAAAAAAAAGGCCGACTTTTTAGTCGGCCTTTTTATTATAATATCTTAATATTATTGTTTTGTAAGAGTTGCAACAGCATTATCAGAACCACCTGATGTATAAACTGCAG
>CAZELC010000230.1:0-5287 GCA_964512865.1 uncultured Bacteroidales bacterium | reverse complement strand
GTGAAAGCGACCTGTTATAAAAATGGGATAAAATTCGGAAATACTATTGAACAGAGTTTTACTATCAGTAAATCAACCGGAAAAAATATCTCTCTTAAAAATCCTCCTGATGCAAGTTATAATTATGGTGGACCATTTACTCTTGTAGACGGAATAATCGGAAAGCTTCCATGGTACGGTAAAGATTGGCTGGGATTTAAAGACAGTAATTGCGTTGCTGTAATTGACCTCAAAAAAAAGCAGGATATTTCCAAGGTAATTGTTGATGTGTTAAGAGCTGAAGCCAGCTGGATTTATCTTCCAAAAAGTATTGAAATTCAGGTTTCAGATAACAATTCAAATTTCACAACAGTGAAAACAGTAGATGCCGAATATATCACAAAGTGTGGTCGTTCGGTTGATATTACAATTCCGGTTACTAAAACAAGATATGTGAAAATTATTGTACAAAATTACGGAATCATTGATTCAGGAAAACAAGGTGAGGGCAATCCTGCATGGCTCTTTTTAGATGAAATAATGTTATATTGACAAATTCATTAGTTTTTAATATTCATGATAAAGAAGAGATTTCTTTTGTTCTGCTTGACTATACTATCTATTTCTTTTTCTTATTCTCAAATAATAAAAGACAAATCTCTTATTGAAAACATGAATAAAATGTTTTCTACCCAGAAAGTACTTGCAAAAAAAAGAAGCGCTGAGTTATTTGGTATTTTCAACAAAAAAGAAATCACAAAAGATGAAAAGCTGGCGCTTACTTTTTTATATGCTTATATGCCATTGAGTGATCTTGCTGATTATGATGGAAATTTTTTTTATGAAAATGTTAAAATTACAATAAAAGCCCATGACGAGATGCCGTGGGGAAAAACAGTACCTGAGAACATTTTTGTGAATTTTGTACTTCCTGTAAGAGTTAACAACGAAAATCTTGATAATTTCAGATGTGCATATTATGAAGAAATAAAGTCGCGTGTAGCAGGACTTTCAATGAAAGAAGCCGCACTTGAAATAAATCATTGGTGTCATGAAAAAGTCACATATAAAGCATCTGATGAAAGAACAAGCTCACCAATATCAACAATAAAATACTCTTTTGGACGCTGTGGTGAGGAATCTACTTTCACGGTTTCGGCAATGCGGGCAGCCGGTATACCTGCAAGGCAGGTATATACACCGAGATGGGCACATACTGATGATAATCATGCATGGGTTGAGGTATGGATTTCAGGAAAATGGTACTTCCTCGGTGCCTGCGAACCTGAACCCGACCTTAACATGGGATGGTTCGCAGGTCCGGCTGCCCGCGCCATGCTTGTTCATACTCGTGCGTATGGACTATATTCAGGTCCGGAACAAATTATTGAAAAATCACAAAAATTTACTGAACTTAACCTCATTCAAAACTATGCTCCTTCAAAAACAATAAATGTTAAAGTTATCGACTCACTTGAAAAACCTGTCGAAAATGCTTTAATTGAATATCAATTATATAATTACGCTGAGTTCTACCCTATTGCTAAATCCTTCACCGATAAAACCGGAAATGCAAGCATTACAACAGGACTAGGCGATATTTTGATTTGGGTTTATAAAGATAATGCTTTCTGGTTTCAAAAAATTACTGTTGAAAAAACAAATAATATTGTTGTAAAAATATTCCAAAAACCATCGTTCCGCTCTTCAATTGATTATGATTTTGTTCCTCCAGTTCAAAGAAATATTACTGAAACTTCAGAAGATGGCAGAACTGAAAATTCAAGAAAACTGCTCATTGAAGATTCCATCAGAAATAATTATATATATTCTTTCAAGGATTCAACATGGGCAGCAGGATTTGCAAAAAAATTTAATACAAATACCGACAGCACAGTTTATGTAATCACAAAAAGTTATGGCAATTGGGCCGAAATAACAAATTTTATTGAGAATACCTCAGAAAACCTTAGACCACTTGCAATTAAACTTCTTTACAATATTTCTGAAAAAGACCTTAGAGATACAAAAGAAATAATTCTTGACGACCACTTCTCAAATTCTCTTGATTTTTACGTGAAAGACCTTTATGATGATAATTTTTGGGTTAAATATGTTATGTCAGGCCGTATTTCAAATGAAAATATGGTTGACTGGAGAGGTAAAATTCAGTATTTTTTCCTTAAAGATTTACCCCCAAAAGGTTATTTAAGTCCTGAAGATATTAAAGCTTGGATTATTGACAATATCAAAATTGATAATATTTCTAATGCTCACAGCCGGGCACCGCTAACTCCTTCAGGAGTTCTTGATCTGAGGGTGTCAGATAAGCAATCAAGAGATATTTTCTTTGTATCTGTTTGCCGAAGTTTTAACAACCCTGCAAGGATTAACCAGGAAACCCGCATACCTCAGTACTTCGATAATGGCATCTGGAAAAATGTTGTTTTTGACACCCAAGAAACAAACTCTATTACTAAGAACGGCTTTATTCACCTTATAAACGCTACAACTGACATCTCACCAAAATATTATCTCAATTTCACAATTGCCGCTTTTAATAACGGCGTTTACAGAACACTTCAGTTTGATGAAAACAAAAGAATAGAGGAGTTTCCTGAAAACATTGATGTTGCGCCCGGAAAATATTTGCTTGTTACCGGTAATAGGCTTTACGATGGCACAGTGCTTTCGCGAATTACATTTTTTGAGATTGCCGAAAATAAAACCACAGACGTTAAAGTCGAAGTAAGAAACAGAGTTACTGAAGAAAAGCCATGGGCTTCCATAAAAACTGAAGATTTTTCTTTCGAAAAATATAAAGAAAATAAAACTTTTAAACTAAACGAAATTACTGATAGGTCAGGAGCAGTAATAGTTTTTATCGACCCAGACAAAGAACCGTCAAAGCATGTTATGGTTGACATTGCTGCCGTTAAAAATAATTTCGATAAATGGGGAGGCAGCGTAGTTTTTGTTCTTGATAAAAATAAGTTAAGCAAGTCTTTTAATCCTGGTGTATTTAAAAATCTTCCATTGCAAAGCATTTTTGCTTTCGATAAAGATAAAAAGCTTCTTAATGAAATTGAAAAATTGAAGAAAAATAACCTCAAAAACAGTTTTCCTGTTATTATTTTTTCCGATTCACAAGGGAATCTTTTATTCTTTTCCGAAGGATATACAATTGGAGTTGGTGAACAGTTAGCAAAGATAATTTCAAAACTAAAATCCTGATTTTTTCAAAATAATGTAGAATTTAAACATGAAAATAATTGAAGTTCCTGTTTTCTCTTTTGATACTGCTACTATTGCACAATCTGCCGGGGCTGACAGACTGGAATTGTGCAGTGGTTTCCATGAAGGTGGTACAACTCCTAGCCACGCTTCAGTAACTATGGCAAAGAAGTACATTTCAATCCCTGTAAATATAATGATACGTCCCAGAGGTGGCGACTTTTTGTATTCAAATAAAGAATTTGAATTAATGATAAAAGATGCTGAATTTATTAGGGATGTCGGCTTAAATGGAATTGTTTTCGGAATATTAAACACTGATGGTACGGTTGACAAACAAAGATGTATGGAACTTATTAAGATCGCCAGACCACTATCAGTAACATTTCACCGTGCGTTCGACAGAGCCAACGATCCTTTTCAGGCACTGGAAGATATTATTGAAATTGGGTTTGACAGAATTCTGACTTCAGGCCAGCAAAAAGATGCTCATGCTGGCTCTGAACTTATAGCCAATTTGGTAAAACGGTCAAATGGCAGGATTATTATTATGCCGGGCTGCGGTATAAACTCAGGAAATCTTCATGAAATAATTAAAATTTCTAAAGCAAATGAATTTCATGCCTCTGCAAAAAAAATGTTTCCATCAAACATGAAATATCATAATGACATCTCTATGGGAAAAGGTTTCAATTATGAAAATTCTATTATCTCTACGGATGTTGATGAGATCAAAAAATTAAAAAATATCCTAAATGAAAGCTAATTATCTGTTTCTAACATTTCTGGTCATTTTTCTTTTGGAATATTCGTTTATGTTTTCTCAAAACGATGCAACAATATCATTGACCAAAGATATAAAATGGCAATTCCGTAAACAGGGAGATAAAGATTGGCTTAATGCAGTAGTACCAGGAACAGTACACACCGACCTTTTTAACAACAAAAAAATACGCGACCCATATTACGGTAATAACGAAAAAGATCTTCAATGGATAGAAAAAGAAAATTGGGAATATCAGGCAATATTTAAAGCTGATGCTGAATTTTTAAAAAGCCCTCATATTAATATCGTTTTTGAAGGTATTGATACTTATGCCGAAGTTTATCTTAATGATTCATTGGTATTTTCAGCCAATAATATGTTTAGAACCTGGAAAAAGGATATAAAAAAATATTTAAAGCCCGGAAATAATAAACTTTATATTCTTTTTGAATCATCAGTTAACAAAGGCAAAGAACTCGCAAAGCAACTCAATTACACATTGCCGGGAGAAGAAAAAGTATTTATCAGAAAAGCTCAATATCAATTCGGCTGGGATTGGGGCCCGCGTTTCGTTACCTGTGGAATATGGAGACCTGTTTATATTGAAACATGGAAAGATTTTAAAATTGAAAATATCAGGTTGATCCAGACATCTGTCACTGCTGAAGCTGCCAATATTACGGCAAAGCTTGACATACTTTCCGATTCATCCAATTCATTCAATATAGTTGCAAAAAGCAGAGAACTTGGAGTTACTCTGGCTATCTCACAGGTAAGATTTCAAAAAGGAATGAATGAGCATAAGATAAGCTTTGCCATTATGAAACCTGAACTTTGGTGGTGCAACGGGCTTGGAAAACAAAAACTTTATGATTTCGTTTTTGAGATTAAAAAAGGAAAGAAAGTTTTTGAAAGGAAATCTGTGAGAACAGGATTGAGAAGCCTTGAACTTGTCAGAATAAATGATTCGGCAGGAAAAACATTTTATTTCAAGCTTAACGGTGTGCCTGTTTATATAAAAGGCGCTAATTTCATACCGCCCGATAATTTCATACCGCGTGTATTAAAAGAAAATTATGAAAATCTTATTGATGACGCAGTAAACTCAAATATGAATATGTTAAGGGTTTGGGGCGGCGGCATCTACGAAAGTGATGAGTTTTATAATCTTTGTGATGAAAAAGGAATCCTGGTCTGGCAGGATTTTATGTTTGCATGTGCAATGTATCCGGGAGATGTTGCTTTTATTGAAAATGTTAAAAATGAAGTCACGGATAATATCAAAAGATTGCAGTTTCATCCATGCAT
>CAZELC010000229.1:0-5291 GCA_964512865.1 uncultured Bacteroidales bacterium | reverse complement strand
AAATTGTTTGAATAAACATCGGTAAATCCGTTGTTAATTATATTATCCCGGCTCAATGAATCAAAATTTGAATTTACCATCCTTATTAGCAGATTATTAACAGTGCTGCCTGAATTAATCATATTAAACTTTAATCCGGTAATGAAGCCTGGGCTTAACCCAGCTGCGATTAGCTCTGATGCTTTCCAGAGATATTGCGTTCTTGATACCGGCAGTGAAGTATTAAACGGAAAATAATCAGCTATTGTACCGTTACCGATATTTATATCAGAAATAGAATTAGTATCAGTATAAATAATATTGTTGTGAAATCGCGGATAATATGACCATGATGGTTGTTTCATGAAATAAAGCGAATCCGGACTGCTTCCATCTGCAATATAACTTGGAGCAGATAACAGATTTGAGTCAAGTTTTCCGGTATGTTCATACAATAATGTGTAGGTAAGATAATCCCATTCACCACAAGCCGGATTCTGAGCAGAATTACATTTAAGAGTATAATTCATAAGAATTTTTTCAATCCTGATACTGTCAGAAGGAAAAACAAACCATGCATCCTGTGGAGAACCAAATGTAAATGTTTGCACGTGTATCGTATCACCAGGACCCGCAATGACAACTCTGGTATTGAAAAAAAGAATTGAAAAAAAAACTATTGAAATTGAAATTATACCCTTAGTTCCTGATTTCATTATTATTATATTGGTTAATTATAAGCAAAGTTAAATTATTTAAAGAAAACTATTGCTCATTTCTACTTTTTTAATATTATTAAATCATCAAAAATTTATTCGAAATGTTCAAATTTACAAGTCGTTACGATAAAAAAATCTCAATAATTTTTAATTTCCGACATATCTGCTGCCACTTTTTTTGTACTTTTGTATTCAAACTTTATTGTAAAAATTTATAATTCTTTTTATGAAAATTGATGAAATAATAAAAAAATTCAGACTTATTAAAGAATGGGAATACAAAGCTGCCCCTATTGATAAAGGCTATAACAATAGAACTTTATACGTTAATGTATCAAATAACGAAATAAAAGAAAAGCCTGTTTCGCAGTTAATGAAAGATAAATTCGTAGGCGGAAAAGGTTTCGGTTTAAAGCTTTTATGGGATGCTACAAAACCTGATACAAAATGGAATGATCCCGAAAATGAGATTGTAATTAATACCGGTCCGATTTGCGGCATAACACAATATTCGGGTACAGGTAAATCTCTTGTTGTTACAATTTCGCCTCAGACAGATATCCCAATTGACAGTAATGTTGGTGGTTATTTTGGACCATATATGAAGTTTTCCGGTTTTGACTCAATGGAGTTACAGGGAAAAGCAGATCAGGAAGTTTTTATTTTTATTGATGGCGTAAATAACAAGGTGCAGATATTTGATGCAAAAGATCTTCCTGTTGACAGTCATCTTTTAGCAGAAGAACTTACTGAAATATTTGCAGAGGATGAAAAAGATAAAAATTCTGTTTCTGTTGTTTCTGCGGGAACAGCTGCTGATTATTCATTAATAGGAATGCTGAACTTTAGCTGGTATGACCTTAAACGTAAGGGCGTTCGTCTGAAACAAGCTGGTCGTGGTGGAATAGGTACTGTTTTGAGAGATAAAAAAGTAAAGGCCATTGTTGCAAAATTCAGAGGTGTAAAAGGTAATCTTAATAATGTTGTTAACCTTGATGCAATTATGGAACGTGGCAAGAAGTTCAACAAGGAAATGCGTGAACTTGACGACAGCCAGTGCCAGATGCGCAAGATAGGTACAGCTCACCTTACAAACATCATGAATGATTATGATCTTTTCCCGACTAAAAACTTCAAGTATGGGTCACACAAAGATGCAGGAAATGTACATTCTGAAGTTTATAAGAGCTTTTTTACTCAAAATATGCCTGACGGATGCTGGATAGGATGTAATATGTCATGTGCAAAGACCGTTGATGGTTTTGAACTGAAAACTGGTCCATATAAAGGACAGAAGGTAATTGCTGAAGGTCCTGAATATGAAACTGCCGCATCACTTGGCTCCTGCCCTGGTATTTTTGACCCATATTATACTATAGAAGCAAACTTTTACTGCGATACATATGGTATTTGTACAATCACTTGGGGAACAATACTTGGCTTCGTTATGGAATGCTACGAGAACGGTATTCTTAACAAAGAAAGAACAGGCGGCTTGGAACTTAACTTCGGCAATGCAGATGCAGCAATGGAATTATTGCATCAACTTGCAAGAGGTGAAGGTTTTGGCGTTATTGCCGGACAGGGAATACGCAAAATGAAAGTATTATTTTCTGAAAAAGGTTGGGGCGATATTAAGTTCCTTACAGATATTGGAATGGAAAACAAAGGTCTTGAATATTCAATGTATATTTCAAAGGAATCACTTGCTCAGCAAGGTGGATATGCAATGACTAATAAAGGTCCACAGCATGATGAAGCATGGCTTATATTTATGGACATGGTCAACAACCAGATACCTACTTTCGAGAAAAAAGCTGAAGCATTGTATTACTTCCCGATGTTCCGTACATGGTTCGGATTACAGGGATTATGTAAGCTTCCGTGGAATGATGTTGAACCATCTGACAACCATTTACAGGCTGAACCAGCAAAAGTTCCTGAACATGTTGATAATTATGTTACAATTTATAAAGCCGTAACCGGTCTTGAGCTTGATAAAGATTCATTAATTATTCAATCTGAGAGGGTATACCAGTTTCAAAGAATATTCAACATTCGTAGAGGTTATGGTCTAAGGATAAATGATGCACAACCATACAGGGCTGCTGGTCCGGTAACTGAGGAAGAGTACGAATCTCGTCAGGAAAGATACGACAAGCAGATGAAGGAAAAAATAGGAGTTGACCCTGAAGGTAAATCTACGAAAGAAAAAGTTGCCATTACAAGAAAATACCGAGAAGATCAATATGAGCAACTTCTTGATGCTGTATACTTCCGTAGGGGATGGACTAAAAATGGTGTTCCAACTATTGAAAGACTGAATTCATTAGGAATGGACCTTCCGGAAGTTTTGGAAGTCGTAACTCCTAAACAATAATTTGACGAAAATATTGACAATGCCCCGGAGATGATATATCTTTGGGGCTTTTATTTTAATAATCAAATCCGATTTTTTATGTTCAAAGTAAATGAATATTTTGAAGGAAAAGTAAAATCAATAGCATTGACAACAAGTGAAGGACCTGCCACAGTTGGTGTTATGGCAAAGGGAGAATACGAATTTGGAACATCAACAGTTGAATATATGACTGTTACTTCAGGTAAACTGATTGTCAAACTTCCCGGTGAAAACGATTGGAAAGAGTATAAGAAAAATGAAACTTTTATTGTTGTTGCAAATGCTAAATTTCAGCTGATTGTACCTGAAGATAGTTCGTATATTTGCATTTACAAATAAGTTCATCTTAGAATAAATTATTAAGATTGTTTTGGTGAGATAATAATGGATCACTGAATTAATGTTTTATATTATGGTAAAAAAAATATTTAAAAAGATTTTTTCTGTACTGCGGAATTATTACGTTCTTACAATTGCATTATTTATTGTATGGATGTTGTTTTTTGATACAAATAATCTCTTAAGCCAATATGATAATAAACAGGAATTAAAAGAACTTTTGCTTCAGAAAGAATATTACCTCAATGAGATAAATAAAAATAAAGAAACAACAAAAGATCTTACCTCCGACCTTATACATCTAGAGAAGTATGCCAGAGAAAAATATCTTATGAAAAGAGATAACGAAGAGATTTTTTTAATCGTTAAAGATACTTTAAAGGCTAAGTAAATAAATTGATAATTGCTTTGTGAAGAAACCCACTGATTTATTTAAGTTCACCAGATAATAAAATATTATAAAACCTGCTCTTCTATTCCAAATTCTTTGGAGAATTTTCTTGACAGAACAAATAGATAATCAGATAATCTGTTCATATAAATCAAAATATTTTGATCAATTTTTTTCTTGTCATTCTGCAAAATTAGCACGCGTTCAGCTCTTCTGCAAACTGTGCGTGCAACATGACAAAAACCTACAACTTGATTACCGGTTGGAAGGATGAAATTATTTAATGGTTCTAAAGAAGAGCTTAATTTATCAATTTCTTTTTCAAGCTCAAAAATATTTTTTGGTTTTAGATTGCAGGCAGTTTCTTCAGAATAATCACTTGCAATATAGTTCCCAATCATAAAAAGTGATTTCTGAATGTTAATAAGAAAATCTCTGTCTGATAACTTAATATCCTGACTTATAATAAGTCCGATAAATGCATTTAGTTCGTCAATGCTGCCGTAAGATTCAACCTGAATATCGCTTTTAGGAATTTTTTTCCCTCCTATAAGGGAAGTCAATCCTTTGTCGCCTATTTTTGTATAAATTTTCATTTTAAGGATTTATAATATCCTGATAAAATTCAATTTTTCTGATATCATTATTGACAGAATCGCTATCAATTAAGCCATCCTTCAATCTTACAATTCTATGGGCATGTCGTGCAATATCTTCCTCATGAGTAACAAGAATAATTGTGTTACCCTGTTCATGTATTTTTTCAAGAAGGGCCATTATCTCAATGGATGTTTTCGAATCAAGATTTCCGGTCGGCTCATCAGCAAGAATAATAGATGGTTTGTTTACAAGAGCTCTTGCAATTGCAACTCTTTGTCTTTGTCCTCCGGAAAGTTCATTAGGTTTGTGAGTTATTCGGTCTGAAAGCTGTACCTGTTTAAGAACTTCTGTTGCCCGTTCTATTCGCTTGTTTTTTGAAACACCGGCATAAACTAGTGGAAGGCTTACATTATCAAGCGCTGTTGACCTAGGTAGAAGGTTAAAGGTTTGAAAAACAAATCCAATCTCTTTGTTTCTAACTTCTGCAAGCTCATTATCAGTCATTTTGCTTACATCTGAGCCATTAAGAAAATAACTTCCGCTTGTTGGAGAATCAAGACAGCCCAAAATATTCATAAGTGTCGATTTTCCTGAACCGGAAGGTCCCATTAATGCCACAAATTCATTTTTGAAGATTTTCAATGAAACACTCTGAAGTGCTTTTACAATGTGAGTCCCAACCCTGTAATGCTTCGTTATATTATTGATGATAATAATTTCTTCCTGAGCCATTTTTAAAAGTATTAACTCATTTTATTTCGCAAAAAAACTTGACACTTATCTGCGAAGTTATAATAAAAAGTAATGATATGTGAATTTTTCTGTAAAATTCTTTGGTGACAATAGTTTTTCGGTAAAGTAC
>CAZELC010000228.1:0-5295 GCA_964512865.1 uncultured Bacteroidales bacterium | reverse complement strand
AAATATCGCATAATCTGTCAAGGAATTGCGCCTGACCTTCCTTTTTTATCTGGAAATCTTTTACATTTTTTTCGGTAAGTTTAAGAAAATTAAAATCTTCCGGTTTTTCAATATTCTGAGTGTCGGCTTTAATTTTATATCCGGTTTTTTTGTCGAGATCAATTGTATACAAATTTCCGCTGTCGGAAATAACCATCTGATGTGTTTTAACTCCAAGCATACTAACATTAATATCAGTCATTTCCCTGTCGCCGAAATCGTCAAAATAAATAGTGATGTCCTGAGATATTCCGAGTGTAGTTGCTTTCATCTGCAATATGCCTGATTTAATTGCGTATTTTCCTTTAACAGCAGCTGCTTCCTGTTCCGAAACAGTTTTAATAATAGTATCATTATTTATTCTGGTTTCGTTTCCGTTATTATTTCCACAGCTGATAGCTATGCCTAAAGATAGTATAAAAATCGATTTTTCCAAAATTTTTTTCATATTTTTCAAGTTTAGAGTGGTTTTGTCATAGGACAAATTTAATAAATTATTAATTTTAAAACGATTAGATTTTATATTATTAAAAAAAAATCTTACACTCAAAATTTAAAAAAAAATGTTTAGTTTTGTCATGATAAGTTAGTATAAACATAATTGAACACATAAAATGCAAAAATTACTATTATTGGGAGATGAGGCAATTGCTCAGGCTGCGATTGACTCAGGACTTTCCGGGATCTTTGCATACCCCGGCACTCCCTCAACAGAGATTACTGAATATGTTCAGCATTCAAAAGAAGCAAAAGAGAAAAATATACGTTCCAGCTGGGCAGTAAATGAAAAAACTGCTATGGAAGCTGCAATTGGGATGTCGTATGCTGGAAAGAGAGCAATGGTCTGCATGAAGCATGTAGGGCTTAATGTGGCTGCTGATGCATTTGTGAATTCTGCAGTTACCGGAGCTAATGGCGGTTTAATAGTTGTTTCTGCTGATGATCCATCAATGCATTCATCACAGAATGAGCAGGATTCAAGGTTTTATGGGAAATTTGCACTTGTCCCCATTCTTGAACCTACAACACAGCAGGAAGCTTATGATATGGTGCATTATGGCTTTGATATCTCAGAAAAATTTCAAGTACCTGTGTTGCTGAGAATAACTACCAGACTTGCCCACTCTAGAGCAGGTGTTGTTAGAAAAGAAGGACATAGCCAGAATGAAATTAAACTTCCTGAAGACCTTAGGCAATTTGTTTTGCTTCCGGGCATTGCACGTAAAAGGTATAAAATACTGCTTGAAACAAATAAAAAATTAGCAGTTGAAGGTGAAATTTCAGGATATAATAAATATTATCAAGGCTCTGACAAATCTCTTGGAATTATTGCCTGTGGTTTGGGTTATAATTACCTGATGGAAAACTATCCTGACAGAGATATTAAATATCCTGTTCTTAAAGTAGCTCAATACCCTTTGCCTAAAGCAATGGTTGAGGAAATATACAATGATTGTGATGAACTTCTTATACTTGAAGAAGGTGCACCTATGATTGAAGAACTTATAAGAGGTTATCTTCAAACCGGGAAAAATATTAAAGGACGTCTTGACGGAACAATCCCACGAGACGGTGAGCTAAACCCGAATATTGTTGCAGTCGGGCTTGGTATGAGCGATACTACTGGCGATGAGGTGCCTGATTTTGTTGTCGCCAGACCACCGTCTTTATGCAATGGCTGCCCTCATATTGACACATATAATGCAATGAATGAAGCATTATTGAAATATGGCAAAGGAAGAGTATTTGCTGACATTGGCTGTTATACACTTGGTGCTTTTCCTCCATTTAATGCCATTAACTCCTGTGTTGACATGGGTGCGTCAATTACAATGGCAAAAGGTGCTGCTGATGCAGGGCTTGTGCCTGCAGTTGCTGTAATTGGAGATTCTACTTTTACACATAGCGGCATTACAGGTCTGATTGATGCTGTAAATGATAAAGCTCCGATTACTGTTTTTATTCTTGATAATGCAATAACAGCTATGACTGGAGGTCAAAAATCTTCGGCTACCGGAAAAATTGCAAATATTGTTGAAGGAATTGGAGTTGAAAAGGAACATATCCGTAAAATAAAACCTTTGCGGAAAAATCATGAAGAAAATACAAGAATTATAAGTGAGGAACTTGCTTATAATGGAGTTTCTGTTATTATTGCCGAAAGAGAATGCATTGTTGAACTGAACAAAAGAATGAGAGAAAAATTTAAAAACAAATAAAATTACAATAATGAAAAGAGATATAATATTATCAGGAGTGGGTGGACAAGGAATTCTTTCCATCGCTGCTATTATTGGTTATGCTGCTGTTGATATGGGACTTTACCTTAAACAAGCTGAAGTCCATGGGATGAGTCAACGCGGAGGAGATGTTCAATCAAATCTTAGACTTTCAGATAAAGAAATCGCATCTGACCTTATTCCAAAAGGAAAAGCAGACATAATCATTTCGGTTGAACCAATGGAGTCACTTAGATATTTGCCATGGCTCGGCCCTGACGGATGGTTAATAACTAATACAACTCCTTTTATCAATATTCCAAATTACCCGGAAAGTGATATCGTATTATCGAAGATTCGCTCTCTTAAAAACAATGTTGCGCTTGATGCCGACTCAATGGCAAAAGAACTGAACGCCCCGAAATCGGCTAATATGATTATACTTGGCGCTGCTTCTCCTTATCTGGAAATACCTTTTGAAAATTTGAAAAATGCTGTAAAAGCCATTTTCGGTCGTAAAGGTGATGATGTAGTTAATCAGAATATCGCTGCTCTTGAAGCTGGTAGGGCAGTTGCTCTTGCAAAATAAACTTTAAGTTTCTAAACCTTAAAATATACAGCTGCCTCAAGTCAAAAGTCTTAAGTGAAATTAAGATTTTGATTTGAGGCAGTTTTGTTTTTTGGTATTACAACTTTCAGGATTTTACAGGTTTTTACTCCTTTTACGCATCAGATAATCTCTTTTGCTTAATCTGCATTAGAACTTAAGATTTTATTCAAAATACCCGGCTATCACCTTGCATATTTTTTCAAGCCATTCTTTGTCGGTATTATCAAAAAATGAGAGATGCTCACTATCGACATCCAATACTGCAATAACTGCGTTGTTAACAATTACCGGCACCACAATTTCGCTTTTACTTGCCGAACTGCATGCAATATGACCTTGAAAATCCTCTACATTTGGCACAAGTATAGTTTCCTTCTTCTCCCAGCTCGTCCCGCAAACACCTTTTCCATAAGCAATTCTTGTACAAGCAACTGGTCCCTGAAAAGGTCCTAAAAGGAGTTCATTCCCTTTTACCATATAAAAACCAACCCACCACCAGCCGAAAAGCTCTTTTAAAATTGCTGCCGTATTGGCAAGGTTTGCCATAATATCAGATTCATAAGAATAGAATAGCTTAATATGTTCTAATGCTTTTTCATATTTTTCATCTTTAGAAAAATGCATAATATTGTCGTCAATTTTTATTTCCATATCCAGATTTTTAAATAAGTACATCCATTTTATTGAACCTTCTGGAGCCAATATACACACATAATATGGTTGTCACAATTGCTATTATACAATAAGTTATTGAAAGTTCACCTGTTTTGTCAATTTCAGCTCCTTTAAACCAATCAAAAGGAGAAATATATTTCAAAAATTCTGCTTTTTCATTTACGGAAATTACTACCTGCATAAGGTACATTATTAAAACCAACCCAACAGATATTGAAGAAATTGCTCTTGTCTTTGTGAAGAATGAAGATAATAAAAAAGAAATTGACCCGAAAGTTATACCGCCGATAAACCATGCTAACGACATTAACAATAATGGTGAAATGTCATATTGCCCATTTGTGAATGCTTCCATTGAAAACCAAGCAGTGAAAAATATAATCATAACAGTTAATAATGAGTAAATGAATGTTACCGAAAGTTTTGAAAAAATTATATTAATTCTTTTTTCCGGCAGAGAAAAGAGGTATTCTGCGGTTTTTTCACTGAATTCTTTCGATACAATAACCGAAAAAATACTTGATATATAAATGCTTATAAATAAATAAACATACGAGAAAGAAAGTGCAAAAAATCCTCCCGGTTTGCCGTAATCAATTCCTTTCATGCCAAATGCAGCCTGCATATTTTTTGGGAGTTTAATATCAAGTAATTGTTGAATATCTTTTCCGACAGAGCTAGACATTGAGATAATGTACATCACCAGCGCTGAACATATTATTGTCGTTATTATGAAAAATTTGAAGTTTCTGGATAATTCTCTTTTGAATAACATACTACCGCCTTTCTTATTTAAAATAATGCATAAATACACTCTCAAGCTCAGGTTCTTCAATATGTATCGACTTTATTGTGTAATTTCCCAATAGCTTTAAAAGATGGTTTGGATTTCCTGAATACATAAATTGTACGGATTTGTCATTCTTTACAATTCCTGCAATACCTGAAAGTGCCGAAAAATCAATTGTTTCATCGCACTCAATTCTCACCTGACGGTAGCCTACATCAGTAAAATCCTCCGCTGCAGTTTCCCTTATAAGCTTTCCCTCTTTTATTAATCCTATTCTTGTACAGAATTTCTGCACTTCACTTAGTACATGCGATGAAAAGAAAATGGAAGATCCGTTTTTCTGCTCTTCCTTAAGCAGTTCATACAGGTTTATTCTTATCACAGGGTCAAGACCATTTGAAGGCTCATCAAGAATTATAAGTTTTGGCGAATGTATTAATGCGCATGCTATAGAAATTTTTTTTCTGTTCCCGAATGAAAGCTGCTCAAACCTTTTATTAACATCAATATCAAGAATTTCAACAAGTTTTTTTATTCTATCAGGCACTTTTATCTTATGAAAACTTTCAGAAAACCTGAAAAGCTCACTGACTTTCATATCGCTATACATAAACGTGTCAGATGACACATATCCCGTATTTTGCTTTATTTTTACAGATTCTGATTTTGGGTTAAACCCCAATACTGAAATCTCTCCACTGTCAGGTTGTAGAAAACTGAGAAGCATCCTTATTGTTGTTGACTTTCCTGCTCCATTAGGTCCAATAAATCCGTAAATCTCGCCATCCTTAACAGAAAGATTAATATTGTCGACTGCCTTATTCTTGCCGTAAGATTTTGATAATTCCGTAAGTTTGATTGTTTCCATTCATTAATTTATTTAAAAGCAAATATATCTTAATCATTCTAAACCCGTTGTGCTATTAAAAATGTTAACTAATTTGTTGATAAATAATTTAGAA
>CAZELC010000227.1:0-5310 GCA_964512865.1 uncultured Bacteroidales bacterium | reverse complement strand
TGGTCAGATAAATCTTTATGCCTGCTGCTCCATTTTTTTGTTACTTCATGAATCTTTCTTTCTATTTTATTCGCAATTTTTCCGTTTAGATTTACGAAAATATAGTCAATCAGATTCTGCTCGTTATAATTGAAATCTGTCATATCATTCTTTAATCCATTACAGGAAAAAAGACAGGTGCCAATGATGTCATAATCGGGTACATTAAGCATTTCTACCATTTTCGGGTAATTTTCTTTATCGGATTTATTTGTATTAAAATCACCGCAAAGAATTTGAGGAACTCCATTGGTTTGATTTGGTTCAATTAATTTGCAATACATTTCCTGATATTGTGAATCCCTGATTGTCTGATCGCTACCTGCATTTAAATGGGTATTGACAATCTGAAATGTAACCCCGTTTTTAATTCCTTCGACCATCATAGCGCCTTTTCTGCTACATTTGTCGAATCCGCTGCTTTTTTTGAATTCAATCTCACCAATATAAATAAGCGGTATTTTACTTAAAATCCAAAGTCCGCTGTTTGTTCTTAGCGATGTTAAACCTAATTTGTTTGCCGGACCGATTTCATATTTATATTTTTCATCAAGAATACGTTTTATTATCCTTCTGGCTCTTGGGTTAAAAGCTTCCTGAAAAACAACTATATCATAATCAGAGCTTTTCAGATATTCGGCAATATGCTTGGCTCTGTCACCAATTCCCAAAGGCATAGTCACAGCCGGAAGCATATAAATATTCCAGGAAAGGATTTTTAAATTGCACTCATCTTTGCTTTTTATTGAATCCTTATAAATTGCTGAAAGAGAGAAGTTTGTATAATAAAAAGTAAAAAATAAAATTATTAGAGGAATAAGTATTTTATATTTCATCTAAAACTCAGTGGACGCTTAATTAACTCTCTGCAAAGATAGAAAAAAATCAGAAACTAATCTTCATTGTCTCTGTAAAGTAATAATATACCGTAGTTAGGAACAATATAATATTTCTGTCTGTCGAATTCAATTTCAAATGCTTGTTTTTGAAGAAAAATTGCCAGATCGCCGACCTTAGCCTGAAGCGGAATATATTTGATCTGTTCGTCTTGCTGTTTCCATGGCTCCGATTCATCTCCTGGCATAGGAATCGGATATCCGGGTCCGACTTTCATAATATAGCCACTTTGAACTTCTTCTTTCTCGTGAACTCCCGGCGGAAGTAATAATCCGGCTTTTGTTCTTTCACTCTGATTAAGTTTTTTTACAAGTATTTTATCGCCTACAACTATAAGTTTGTCAAGGTTTTTAATTTTTAATTCCATATTTAATTTAAAGTGGGTTTATTTAAATCTCTTATTATTGCTTTTTTGAAAATTGATTTTTAAAATTACAGCTTAATAAATTTATAATTGACAGTTTTATCTTTATATGAAGCCGTCAAAAAGTAAAAACCTTTTTTTAACATATTGATATCCAGTTTTTTATCTGAAGAAAAATAAATAGTTTTTAGTACAATATTTCCTTTAGTGTCGAATATTTTAATTTCTGCTTCGGGAAAACTCTTTGGGAAAACCAGTTTAAGTTCATTACTTGCAGGACTTGGGTAGGCTATGAAATTATCAATGTCTTCAATTTGTGATATTTCCGAAGGAATTGAATTTGAAAACTCTGATGTATTGCCGTTTGCATCAGTAGCGGTTGCTACAATAAATGCAAATCCGGTAAAACTATTTATTGTATCATACCACTCACCGAGTGCATTTGGCGAAACTGAATTGATGTATGTTTTCCCTTGACAATATGACGATAAACCAAAATCCCCTCTGAAAACTTCAATAACAATATTTTGAGGAGCAAGATTATCGACTGTACCACTCACAATCAAAGTCTGAGTTGACTGATTATTATCAATATTTGTTATTACTGGGCTTTTAATTCCCATATTGGCAAGTGGTGTAAGCAGTTGAATGCCTTTATTAAGGTTTTGATGTATTGAGTTACATGATATTTTATTATTATAAGTGTTATCAGTCATAATTGTAACACCATTTCCATGATTGCAAGCAATAATATTTGCGTTGGTAACAGTTCCGCCGATTAAATTGTTTTTCGGACCTTCGGCAATGCGAATACCGTCTTCTCCATTGCTAAGCCATTGATTTCCTGTTTTATCCGTGCCAATGTAATTTCTTGTGATAACATGACCATCAGTACCGGTTATATGGATTGCAATTCCTTGCTGAAGATTACCTGAAATTAAATTTTTGTCGACAATATGATTTGTACAAGCACCGTCAATTACCATCCCGTTCCCGTTAGGAACAGCAAATGTGCCTGTAAGGTCGGTGCCAATATAATTTCCTATCACATAATTATCGCTGGTTCCCATATTGTATAAAAAAGCTCCATAACCTGAATTCCCTGAAATTATATTTCTTTCAGCATCTGTATAACCGCCAACAATATTATATTTTGCACCATCATCAAAAAGAAACCCGTAAGTATTTGGTATCCCTGCTGTTCCGGCAGCATTTGTTCCCATATAGTTTCCGATAAATATATTTGAATCGCAACCGGCTCCAAAAATTGGAATTCCATAAGCATAATTTCCTGATACCAGATTTCTTCCTGCAGGATTAGTGTTACCTATAGTATTATGCTTTGAGGAGCCTTCAATACTAATTCCGTCATAGTTTCCAAGTGGCAGGTTTCCGGTCCTGTCGGTGCCTACGTAATTGTTAATTACTGTATTATAACTAGCATCAAAAATGCGTATCCCGATATGTCCATTACCTGAAGCAATATTTCTATCTTCAGGATTTAACCCGCCGATAGTATTATGATTTGCACCTCCAAAAACTTCAACTCCAATAAAATTACCAACGGAATCACTAGCAGAATAATTGGTGCCCAGGTAATTACCACTGACAATATTGTTCTTCGAATTCGGTCCGAATATCTGAATTCCATAGCGGAAATTACCAATAATAAAACCTTTAATAGTAATATTTGATGAATTCATTATATAGAAGCCGTAATCAACCAAACCATTGCCATCAAGCATTATTTCCGGACCAAGAGGATTTTTATCTCCCTGATTTACAGTTTGAGATGTTCCGTCAATTAAGATATTGCTCTTATTATAAATCTGAAGTAACTGTGAGCTAAGCGTGATTTTCCATATTCCGGCTGCAGAATTATAATTAGGGTCGGAAGTGGGAATATTAAATACAACTGAATGACTGCCAGGGTAAGTAACTATATTGGTTATGGCATCCCTCAACGAACCGGAACCATTATCATTTGTATTTGTTACAGTATATACGGTTGCGTTTACATTTTGAATAAACAAAAAAGCAAGAGTTAATGAATATATTAGTTTCATTTTACTATTTTATGGAATATTAGTAATTGTACCTGAGCCGCTTATATGCTGATTTATTGAAGGCGTTCCTCTGTAGCTTATATTTCCGCTTCCGGAAAGAGTAATATCAAGTGAATGAGTAGCATGAACCTGCATATTGCCTGAACCTGAAATATTAGCAACTACATTTTCTGCAACTACTCCAAGAAAGTCCATATTTCCTGAACCGCTGATTGTCAATGTTTCTGTTGTTGAACTGCCGCTTGAAACAGTAATTGAGCCTGACCCGCTGATATTTGCATTAATAAATGTTGAAATTAAAGCTGCTGCATTTAAATTTCCTGACCCACTGATATTAAACTTGGCGTTAGATGAATTAATCGTATTGCTAATATAAATACTGCCACTTCCGCTGATGTCAAAGTCATTTACTGCGGGAGCCGAAATAATGAATTTAACAGGTTCGTGTTTTCCTGCCGTGTAATGATTTTTGTATTTAATTATCAGTCTGCTACCTTCAACATAAGTCTCAATAATATCGGCAATATTTTCCTGCGCCTGAACTTCACATCTTATTATACTATCTGTAGTGAAATATACATCGCCGTCAATACAGAGGCTAATGCCTGAAAAATTTCCTACATTTCTGGTTTGTGTAATAACATCGCCTTTTCCTTTTATAGTTTTGCAGGAAATAAAGCCAATCATTGAAATTATAACTAATAATGCTGTAAATATTTTTCTCATTTTAACTCCTGGTTTGGTCTTATTTATTATAATAAATGATTTATCATTCATCATTTGATTTGTCACCGCTTGTTGTAACCTGTTTTCCTCCTTTTGACTTAAGATATTCTATTATCTCATAAGGTGCTTTTGATCCGATAGCTGCGTCGAGCGGAGTAGAGCCTTTTTCGATAGAAATAGAACCAACTCCAAAACCACTATAAAACCTTTCACCTTGACTTAAGGCATTAATATCAGCACCTTTTTCGATAAGAGTTTTAATAAAATATAATTTATCTTTGTTACCTCCGCTATGCATTGGGTCTTTGTAGCAAGCTTCATGAAGTGGTGTCCATCCATGTTCATCAGTTTTTGAAAGGTCAGGTTTTTTCGACATTATTATGTCAAAATAATCTTTATATCCGTACATTATGGTATATGTCAACGGGCTGGCCTTATAGTTTCCGCCAAGCTCATTAATTCCAATTTCTCTTCTTAGTAAGGTATCAGTAACTGCTTTTTGCTGTCTTTTAAAATAGTTTTGATCATCATAACCTGAAGTAATTCCCTGATGAGATAGATTTTCTGCTAAACTCCTCGGGTCAATAATTGCTCCCTTGTTTATAAGATAAAGTGCAATGTCAGGTCTTCCTCTTTCCAAAGCGTAATATTCAGGAGACGGATAATCTCGGCATTTTGCATTCATATCATAACCATTATCAATTAGTGCTCTTACATAACCCATGTGATTTCCAATCCAATATGAGCTTATAATTTGATGCAATGGAGGAGTTTTGATATAACATATATCGTATTTTATTCCTTTTTTTAAAACATATAAGAACGCATTACTGTCTTTCATATTATTGATCATAATGTTCAACAAATTTTCTTTGGCTTTATTGGTAACATTAATATCTGCGCCTTTCTCAATCAAATAATCGAACATTTTAAGGTCAATTTTTCCATAAGCACCTATAACACTCATCAAAACCGTATTTCCATAGTCGTCTTTGCAATTAATATCTATTCCTTTTAATAGATATGCGTTAACAGAATCAATTATTCCTGACCTTGCAACAATAAAAAAGTTTTTTGGACATTGGGCATAAGATTGAACTGAAATAATTATCCAAATAATAAACAACAGAAACTTTTTCATATAACACAAAATTAATTTATGCACTAAAATTAATATTATTTTAAAAAATCAGTACAATTGATTTCTTTTTTATTATT
>CAZELC010000226.1:0-5339 GCA_964512865.1 uncultured Bacteroidales bacterium | reverse complement strand
TTACAAGTGCCATAATAAATTTAGGAGCATATAGCAATATGAAAACCCCAAATACCCAAAAATATGCTCTATATTTAACAGGATTATCAAGTGGAGAACCAACAAAGATCAGATTAGCAATAAAATACAAGAAATACATCAGCGTTGGTAACCAAAAAAAATAGCGATAAGCAATTGATTTAGTTTTCATCTTAAAAAAAATGTTTTGTAATGAAAAATACAAAATCAAATCAGTTGCTACGAGAAAAAGAAGAAGGCTGGCAAATCTGATCAACAACTCAGTGTGCATATTACGATAAAAAAAAAGCTGTTACATAAGTAACAGCTTTATATTCAATTAATTTTTTTTATTTATCAATCACCATTTTACGGGTAATAATATTCCCATTATTGTTAACTTTTATAAAATACACTCCATTTGACAATAATGATGTATTTAATTGTTTAATATTATTTCCGTTTAACAGTTGCATATTTTCGCTTATAACTTCCTGCCCAACCATATTTAATACAGAAATCTTTGCTGCTCCTTCTGTATCACTATTTAGTTCAATATAGAAATAGTTCTTTGCAGGGTTCGGATAAATATTTACCTGATTAGTAGTAGCAATTTTCTCAACACCAGATCCTTGTCCGGTTGTAAAATGTTTAACTGGTGACCAATCAGAAGTATCAATAAGGTTAATTGCTTTTATTCTCCAGTAGTAGCTTTTTAAAACCTGCAGTTGCTGAGCAACCGGAATCTGATACTGTGTTAGT
Organism: uncultured Bacteroidales bacterium; assembly: GCA_964512865.1. GTDB lineage: Bacteria > Bacteroidota > Bacteroidia > Bacteroidales > CAIWKO01 > CAZELC01. The sequence goes on along the minus strand of CAZELC010000226.1, from coordinate 4,580 downwards.
GACCCACCGCAAGAGAATGTTTTAGGAGTCAAAAATGCAGTATTTGTGTCAACTTCAATAATATATTTTCTAACTCCTGCCGTTTTCTGCCAGGTAAATATTGCTGTTGTTGAGACTCCTGTGGAATCATTTACCGGTTTAAGGGCATTAATATATTGAATGGTTGTAAATTTCCATGAATCAGTCCATTTAGATGTATCAATTGAGTTTCTTGCTCTAACTCTCCAGAAATATTTAGTATTGAACATTAATGTATCTGTGTATATTTTAACGATTGAATCTGTTTGCATATACACAAAACTATTTGTATCAACAGGGTAAATTGTTTCTACTGTAAAATTAGTATCAGTGCTAATGGAGTAATCATAATTAGTTGTTCCTATTTGTTTCCATTGTAAAGAAGTAACTGGGTGTTTTGCAACAGTATCATTAAGAGGTCTTTTAAGAACAGTTGTGTCTTTGGTTTTGAATTGTATTGGATTACACCAGCTTGATACTCCTAATGAATGTACTGCTCTCATTCGCATAAAATATGTTTTCCCAATAGCAAGCTGGAAGCTATAGCCATAAGTAGCTGTTGAAGCAAAAGTATCAATATTATAAAGCGGACTTGAGAAACTAAGGTTTGTGTCAACTTCATACTCATATTTAGTAATTCCGGTAATTGCATTCCATTTCATAAAACAGCTTACCTTTTGCTTAAGTGAACCGTTTGTAGGTTTGAGCACTTTAACTGTGTCAATAGTGTAGAAGTAACCAACATTTGACCAGGCAGAAGAGTCAGAAACACTAATTGCTTTCACTCTCCAATAATATTTCTGACCAAATAACAACTCCGTTGCTTTAACGGCGCCATAAATTGTTGAAATTTTTTGTGGATTGCTGAATAATGAGTCTGTATCAGCCTGAACTTTATATTTCATTGCACCTGGCACAGGACCCCATTGAAAAAGAGCATCAGGCATTTGTTTAACTGCTCCATTAACAGGAGCTGTAAGTGAAGGAGGATAGGTGCTTGTCTGAGCAAATATTCCAAAAGAAATGATTATTAAAACCAGCGTAATTAAATTTCTCTTCATATTGATTATTTTAAATTTTATCAAAAAGTTAAAACTCAGGGGCATTTTTAGTAAAAATGCCCCTGAAAAATTTCTATTTACTTTGTAACAACAAATTTTGCTGAAGCTTTATCAGAACCAGAGATTAACTGTAAAATATAAGTTCCTCTGTCTAATGATGAACAATCAACTATTGCATTAAACAAGCCTATTGGTCTGCTATTAAGGTTAATTACTTTTACAACCTTACCGGAAATATCATAAATATTAATTAAAACATTGCCGGCATCTGATAATGAATAATTAACATTCAGTTTATCAACAACAGGGTTTGGATAGATATTTAATGTTGGCTTAGCAACAGGAGTAGCATCCTTACCTTCATTAATACTGCTGTAATATTTCTTGCATTGGAAAAATCCTCTTCCGTGTGTACCAATATAAATAACACCATAATTAGTAACACCCGGGTGTTCAAGATATGTGTATACCTGCTGTTTAATCTGTAAAACAGGAACTTTTGAAATATTTGTTGTAGGGTCAAGTTGGTTAGTGTTTTCTTCACTCCATTCTATTGCAGAAGCTGATTTAGTAATGTCATCGGTTGCAAAAAGGCCATATTCAGTTCCAAGTATTACCATGTTTGGGTTCGATACTTCAATGAGTGAAGAGTATACCGGCATTGCAGGAAGCTTTTTACCAGCAGTTGTTCCTTGTTTACTTGTAAAAGTTGGATCTTGATCAAGTGCATTATCAGAAAAATAAACATAACTTGTATTTCCATAGTTACCAAGAGTTACAACAACTCTGCTTGGGTCATTAGGATCAATAGCAATACTTGTAATATCACGACCTGAGAAAGACTCAATAAGTTTCTGTTCAATAACACAATAAGGACTTGTTATTTCAGCTGATAAATCATCTATTGCAGCTCTTAAATTTGATAATCTGTATAATTGTCCGGCATCAGTACCAACAAACATATAATTTCCATCTTTTGAAATAGTCATTGTAATACTATAACCAGAAATATTAGAAATCTTGTTCCAATGAGGCATTTTTCCAAGGTTTAATGCTCCTCTTGTCATCCATATTCCTTTATTTGCATAAACAAAATACCTTGATGAGATAATATCTTTAACTCTTATTGTATCACCTTGATTAAGGCTAACTGGCAATTGATAATAGAAAGGATATGCATTATTAGCACTTTTAGCAACTATTGTCTGTCCAGCATTATAATTGGTTGGAGCAATAAAGTTAACAGAATCAGGGCTATAGATATCATTAAAACATTCCCAAAGTACCAATGGTGTAACAAATAAGCCAAATCCAGCCTGACCAGGAAGTACACCTGAGCCTTCCATTACTTTTTTAGACATAAAAAGGCAATCAGCAGCAGCCTGATAAATTGGTATTGGCTTATTAATATCATCTGAACGCCAAATATTTCCGTATTGTGAAGATCCGAAGCCTGCTGTAGGGTTAATATCTGAGAAAGCAGCCCATCCACCATCACCACCGAAAAGGACATTACTATATCTTGAAGTATCATTTATGCCTTGTCTTCTAACGTAAGGATTGCTGTTATCCTGAGTACCGCACATAACCGATCCGGTTGTATTGAATGCTACACCATAAAATTGAGTAACATTGTAATTTCTGTTAATTGTGAGGAAAGTATTTGCTCCATCACCAGATTTGGATACACCACCATCACTGCCAAAATATATAATGTTTGCATTTTGGGGGTCAAAAACTATCGAATGTAAGTCGGAGTGTACATTATAACCATTAGTAATTTGAACAAAATTACCTCCAAGCTGCCATCTCCATAAATCAACACCACCAACCAGAACTCTATCAGGGTTATTGGGATATACTGCTATAACATTGTCATAAGAGCCTTGGTTATTTGTGCCAAAAACATTGAATGCTTCAGAGCCGCCTGGGCCAATAACTGTCCAGGTAGCACCCTTATCTGTAGATCTGTAAACCGCTTTAAAACTTCCTGTTCCGGATGCAGAAAGTGCATATAGATAGTTTGGATTACTTGGTGCAAAAGCATATTCTGTTCTACCCAAACCAGAAGCTGGCGATTTATCGGTAAAATCATGATCATTACCTGTGTTTGAAATATAACCTTTGTTTCCGATGCTGGCAGCAACAGTTCCATCAGTTGCTATAGTAACCATTGAGCAGTTACCAACATTAGGAGTTGTATTATTAGATAAATAAACTGGGTTTACCCATGCAGTGCCATCCCAAAATCTTAAACCTTTATTTGTTGCAACATAAACCCTACCTGAAACAGGTTGTATAGCTATTCTATTAACAAATGCCCATTCTGATGTAGTACTATTTGCTGTAGGAGTAGCATTATTAAAGATATGCCAGGTTGCACCAGCATCTGTTGATTCATATAAACCAGAGCCCATAAATCCCGGAGTTCCCATTGCATCTCCGACATTAGCATAAGATTCTCCTGTACCAACATATAAATATCCTGTAATCGGACTTTGAGCAATGCAACAAACATTTACATCAGGAAACGTAGAAATATTAACCCAAGATGTACCACCTGTTGCAGATTTCCACAATCCGCCGCTAACAGCACCAGCATATAATAACATTGAATTATTTTTATCAACAAGTAATGCTCTGGTTCTACCACCAACGTTATTCGGACCTAACTCAAACCATTCTAAACCGATAGCCTTACTATGAACAAGTTGAGCTATTTCTTTTCTGGCTTTTAAAACATCCTGAATATCAATTGTGCCTGTTGTTTGGTTATTGCGTAATAAACTCCAATATTCAATGGCACCCTTAATTTCATTTTTATGAGTTTTTCGCGGATTATATTTCTTCTGACTATCAAAACCGCTATTCAGTGCAAAAATTATAACCGCACTAAAAACAAGCAATGTTGAAAAACTTAATAGTAAACTTTTCTTTTTCATGTTATTAACTGTTGATTATTATATATTTTAATTTAGAATCTTTTTGTAAAAAAAGCGTTGCAAGATACAATTTTTTTATAGAACGACAACAAAGTTTTTTGAAAAATTATTAATAAAAACGTAACTAATTTGATTTCAAATATAATGGCTCGAAAAAAAATAAACAACCGGCAATCAGTTACAGGTATTCTGCAGTCAGTTAACGGTAAAAAATCAAATTATATGTTTTTCAGCGTGATATGACGATCTGACGAAAGGTCCGCTTTCAACAAATTCAAATCCCACTTCCAACGCAATATCTTTCAGTTTATTAAAATGTGCAGGTTCAATATATTTCAATACAGGATAATTATTTACAGACGGTTGCAAATATTGTCCAATAGTTAAAATTCTGCATCTTGTATTATAAATATCTTTAATGGTATCAATAACTTCATCATCTGTCTCTCCCAGCCCGAGCATTATTCCTGACTTAGATCTTACTCCTGATTCACTTATTCTTTTTAAAACACTTAAGCTAATTAAATAATCGGCTTTGCCTCTTATTAATGGTGTCAGC
>CAZELC010000225.1:0-5341 GCA_964512865.1 uncultured Bacteroidales bacterium | reverse complement strand
TCTGAGCCGTATTTAATGAAATCGTTATATTTCATTACTTCAGCTCTAATAAAACCTCTTTCAAGATCACTGTGAATAACGCCTGCTGCCTGTGGTGCAGTCATCCCCTTTTTTATTGTCCATGCTTTATTCTCTTTTGGTCCAACAGTAAAGAATGACTGAAGATTTAATAATTTATAGGCCGCTCTGATAAGCACATTAACTGCCGGTTCGGCTAATCCGATATCATTCAGAAATATCAATCGGTCTTCTTCGCTTTCAAGTTCTGAGATCTCAGCTTCCATTTTGCCTGCAATAATAATTATTTCGCAGTTTTCATCTTTTATTGAATTTTTTAACTGCTCCACATATAAATTTCCAGTGACAGCTGACTTTTCATCTACATTACAAACATAAAGAACCGGTTTTTCTGTTAATAAAAACAGGTCGGCAATATGTTTTTTATCTTCTTCTTCCACAGGTGCTGTTCTGGCAGGTTTAAAGTTTTCAAGATGTTCTTTGTAAATATTCAGGATCTCATAAGCTTTTTTCGCATCTTTGTCGTTGCCAACCTTAGCAAGTTTTTCTGTTTTCTGAAGCTTTTTTTCAACAGATTCAAGATCTTTAATCTGAAGCTCTAAATCAACAATTTCTTTATCACGCACGGGGTTAACGCTTCCCTCAACATGAGCAAGGTTATCATCGTCAAAACATCTTATCACATGGATAATAGCATCAGTTTGTCTTATATCGGCCAAAAATTTATTTCCAATCCCTTCACCTTGACTAGCGCCTTTTGCAAGCCCAGGTATATCAACTACTTCAACATTGGCAGGGATTGTTTTTTCAGTTTTCTGATGTTTTTCAAGTTCATAAAGTCTCATATCGGGAATATCGCACATTCCGATATTGGATTTATTTGTACTGAAAGCAAAATTTGAAGCCTGAGCTTTTGTTTTGGAAATACAGTTAAAAAGAGTTGTTTTTCCGGTATTTGTAATACCAATGATTCCGCATTTTAACGCCATAAATTTTTTTTTTCTTTACAAAAGTATGAAGAAAATTTTAAAAAGTAGTTTTATTTTATTACATAAGGTTAACCTGCAATTATACAAGGAATATTGTCAAAATGGTAGTAATAAAAAATACAATTAATCCGGTTATAAATATGCTAAACAGCATTAGTGAAAAACCTGTCAATTTCCATTTTAGGCTTAGGTGTTTCCGATGGTAAAAAAGAATGTTGCCCCTTCATTAACTGCTGCCTCAGCCCAAATCTGCCCGTTATGACGCTGAATTATTCTGTGTACGGTCGATAAACCAACACCAGATCCGGGAAACTCTTTTGTTGAATGTAGTCGTTGAAATACACCAAAGAGTTTGGCAGCGTATTTCATGTCAAACCCGACACCATTATCTTTAACATAAAATATCTCCTTTCCCGATTCTTTAAATTTTCCGAATTCAATACGGGGATTTTCATTTTTTCCGGAATATTTCCAAGCGTTTTCAAGAAGATTTTGAACTACAATTTTGAGAAGTTGTTTATCGCCGGATACAATTAATTTTTCTGCAATATTTATATTTATCTTTTTTTCGGGTTGCTGGGTTTTAAACTCATTAATAATATCATTTGCGATTTTAGTAAGATTGACATTTTCGCTGTTTATTGTCCATCTGCTAATTCTTGACAAATTAAGTAAATCATCAATGAGTTGTGTCATTTGTGAGCATGATGAAACAATCCTGTTTAGATAGTCTTTTGCTTGCCCTTCAAGGCTTTCATAATAATCCTCAAGAAGCGCCTGGCTGAAACCACTGATACTGCGTAATGGTGCACGTAAGTCATGTGATACGGAATATGAGAATGCTTCAAGTTCATTATTTGAAAGTTCAAGCTGCCTTGTTCTTTCAGAAACAATTTTTTCGAGATTAGTATAAAGTTTTTTTATTTCTTTTTCTGATTTTTTTCTTTCAGATATATCTCTAATCGACCCGATTATCTTTTGAGGTTTTCCATTTTCATCAAATTTTAATATCGAATTTAAAGAGCAGTTTATTATTTCGCCTTTTATATTTTTGATGTTAATTTCATAATCGGAAATTGCAACTTTTTCGGTAAGTGTCTTGATGAGTTCTGTCCGTGATTCTGATAAGTCGTACAGTTCAATTATTGATTTTCCAATCAGCTCTTCTCTTTTAAACCCTGCGAGTTTAAATATCGAAGGACTCATTTCAAGAAGCAGACCGTCGAGATTTGTTTCATAATAGACGTCCTGAATATTTTCGAAGATTCCGCGGTATTTTTCTTCACTTTTTCTAAGTTCAGCTTCTATTGATTTCCGTTCACTGATATTTCTTATTACGCCATTTACCTGCACAAGTCGGCCATCAATTATTACAGGTTCACTTGATTCTTCAACCCATTCATAACCGCCCTTTTTTGTTTTTAACCTGCATTGAAAAGGTTCATGCAGACCTTCCGTTAGAGTTTTGTTAAAAGCATCTTTGGCATTATTCAAATCTTCGGGATGTATAAAATCCATTATATTGCGGCTGAGGACCTCTTCCGGTTTCCATCCGTATTGTCGCACGCCTTCGCTAATAAAGGCAAAGCTTCCATCAGGCAAATATGAGTAAATAATATCACGTGTATTGTTGATAATCATACTGTATTTTTCCTGGCTTTCCTTAAGCTTTTCTTCTGATTTTTTTCTTTCGGAGATATTGCGGCAAATGTATATGATCCCATAAGGTGAATGGTCTTCTTTTCTTAAAACTTCACCATGAAGTTCAACAGGAATAAGCTTTTTGCCTGCGCCAATAAAGAGATATTCCCTTGGTCCTACAGGGTTATCGAACATTTTTTTTGCATTGAGAATCGCTCTTTCTCTGTCTGAAGGGTTAATTATTGAAAAAATACTCTTGTCTTCAAGGTCTTCAAGGTATTTAATACCAAGAAGTTTAAGCCCTATATTATTGACATAGATGATGTTCGAATAATTATCAGTAATGACAGCCATATCCGGTAGTGCAGCAATCAGCTTTCTGTATAGTTCTTCACTCTCCCTGAGCTTTTGCTGTGCAAGTTTATTCTGGGTAATATCTCTTGAAAGAGATTGGATTTCAATAACTTCATTTTTGGAATTTCTTATTCCTTTAAAAGTAGATTCAAACCATCCTATTTCACCTGTTTTTTTGTTAATCCTGAATTCAATCCGGTTTTTCTCAGAATTTGAGCTAATAACACTACTGAAAAAATCTTTTGCAATATCAATATCATTTGGATGAATTATATCGAATATTGGCTTCCCGATTAGTTCTTTCAGCTCATAACCGGTAAGTTCAAATACTGAAGGTGATAAGTAAGTAAGTATGCCACTGGTATCATGTACACAGATAAGGTCAATAATATTTCCTGCAATAGTTTTGTATTTTTCTTCACTTCGCGCAAGCTGATCAACAGTTTTACTAAGGTTTTTTTCAGTCAGCAATTGTTTTGATACCTTAGAAATAACTGATACTAGTATGTCGAGAAAAGATTTGTCTTTTACTATATAATCATAAGCTCCAAGCTTCATCATTCTTACTGCAAGCTTTTCATTTCCATGACCGGTTATAATAATAAAAGGAACAAGTAAATTCTTTTCGTTGAGATAGTTAATAAGATCTTCTCCTGACATATCAGGAAGCATATAATCCAGAAGCAGAAGATAATTTTGTTTTTTCTCTATAGTCTCAATTGCGTCTTTTGCATTAAAAATTGGTGTTACAGAGTAACCTTCCTGAATCAGCTTTTTACAAATGAGTTTATTAATCAAAGGATCGTCTTCCAGAACCAAAATAGAGTCAAAAGTGTTTTTCTTCATGTTTTCCTTGCCAAATTAATTTAAAATGCTGAAATCAGGGTTTGAATTATCAGAACTGTTAAGTGTTTTAATAAAGCTGCCTAATTTAGTAATTATTTCTACAAATTTTTCGTAATCAACTGGTTTATTAATATAATAATTACATCCTAAAAAATTACATTCTTCTATTTCTTTAGGGTCATCGGTTGTTGTTATCATTATAACCGGTATTTTTTTTAAATCTTTATTTGATTTTATTTTCCTTAACACCTCAATGCCGTCAACTTTAGGCATTCTGATATCCAGGAGCAAAATATATAAAAACCCGTTTGATTCCCTGATTCGCGAAATATCGTTATAAATATAATCAAGAACTTTTTCTCCATTGCTAAATGTGAGTATTTCATTTTCAACGCCACTTGCCATTATATTCTTTTTTATAAGTTTTGCGTGGCCTTCATCATCTTCTGCAATTAAGATTTTAAATTTAGTATTATTGTTCATGATAAATTACTTTAGTTGTTATAATTTGCTTTGGGTAAAGAAAAATAAATTTTTGTTCCCACTCCTGGTTTTGAGTCAAGCCAAATTTTCCCATTATGTTTTTCTATAATTCTTTTAACAATTGACAGTCCGAGTCCTTCACCTCTACATTCATTATCAACACGTTGAAATATTGCAAACACTTTGCTGTGGAACTTTTCAGGTATTCCTATTCCGTTATCTCGGATAATATAAACTGAGTTTTCGGGGTTGTCAATACCTGAAATGCTAATATTTCCTTTTCTTTTTGGGTTGAGGTATTTTATAGCATTATCAATAAGATTTGAAAACACCTGATCAATTAAGGCTTCGTCAGCATAACATTGTGGAAGAGTTTCAATTTCAACATTTATATCGGATTCTTTTATAGAATATTCAAAGTTAGAGATTATCCTTCTGATAATTTTATTCATATCAAGAATCTTAGGGAATATTTCAGTTTTTCCCATTCTTGAAACTTTTAACAACCCGTTAATTAAGGCATCCATTTTCGAAGAGCTGTTAATTATAAAGCCAAGTGCTTCAGAAATATCTGTATTTATTATTTCATTTGCTTTTGTAATAATGTCATTTCTTTCATTTTCTGTACTAAAGATTAACTTAAGATTTTTAAATGCTGTTCTTAGTTCCTCTGTAAATCCCTGAATATTAACCAATGGTGCTCTTAAATCATGGGAAGAAATAAAAACAAGTTGTTCCAGTTCATTATTTTTTTCTGCAAGTTGTTCATTAAGCTCTTTTAACACCTTTTGATTTCTTTTCTGTTCTGAAATATCTTTTATCAAACCGTTAACTTCAGTTAGGTTTGAATTGTTGTCAAACTCACTGTCTGTATTTATTTCTAAGTATTTAATTTCATTGTCGGTTTTTAGAATACGATATTCGAAAGTGGTTTTTTCTCCTTTTTCGAAAATATTTTTTAACTGAAATCTGAGGTTTTGTGTATGTTCATGAAATGTATTTTTATGTAA
>CAZELC010000224.1:0-5346 GCA_964512865.1 uncultured Bacteroidales bacterium | reverse complement strand
TGGACAAGGCGTTTATCTAAGCATTTAATTTTTAAATATTAAGTCGCGGAATATTTATTATATAAGTTGGCAGAATAACGCGGAAATGCTCAGTAAGCTTTTGTCAAAATATTATTCCACATAAAACATATTAATTAAACACTTTTAATCGTTACCTTTGTTATTATGAATAAAAAGCTAAGCCAATTTGGAGAAATCCTCAAAGAAAATCTCAAATTATTCCTGAGTGTTAGCCTTGGCGTTTTTTTATTCGTGCTATTCTTCGAACCATTTCCATTGGAGAGCTTCGACTTTAATAATAAATCGCTTTATGTAGCTGGTTTTGGAGGTATAGTATTTTTATTCATGGTAATTGTCAGAGTTTTGATTCCGTGGTTTTTTAGAAGATGCAGCGAAAATAAGCAAGAACCAGTTTTGCCATATTATTTCAACGGTTTCATTATAATGCTGCTTAGTTCAATTGCATTTGCTTTCTATTTATATTATTTAGGTCTCGTTACATTGACTGTCTTTGTCATTTTTAAGGTTGTACTTATTTGCCTTGTAACAGTTGTCGTACTTAGAGTTTGGGATGTTATAAATGACCTCAGGCAACAAAATGAATCGCTTATCATCGAGAAGATACTTGTACAAAAAGAAGTTGAGAAATATGAAGATGAATTACTCAACAAGACTATTGAGATTATTTCCGAAAATAATACAGAAAACCTAAAGCTTACTGTTTCCGATATTATATTTATTAAATCTGCTGATAACTATGTCGAGATAGTTTACAAAGAAGGAGATAATTTTAGGAAAAAGCTCTTAAGGAACACCTTAAAGAACATTGAAATTCAACTAAAACCATATTCTGCTTTTGTGTGTTGTCATCGTATAAGCATAGTAAACATCCACCATGTTGAAAAGCTAAACAGAAGCGATAATAATAACCGCCTTGAAATTAAAGGTTATGATGAGCAAATTCCTGTTTCGAGGCAATACCTTATTAAGCTAAAGAGAGTTTGTAATAAACTCGATTCTCTAACCGTGTCGGGGTGACTAAGAAGAGTTGTTGCGGTTGGAAAGTTACCCGATATTTTCTTTCAGCACAGGTTCAGCCCGACTGTGCTTCTGCGTCACACTGAGCAGACGCCTCCGCCAGTTGGCGGATGAAGGCGGCTTGTCAAAGTGTCAACTCAAATGCTTATCCTATAACTGTGTCGGGGTGACTAAGAAGAGTTGTTGTGGTTGGAAAGTCACCCCGACACATTCATTGCCTGACCTTTTGGGGCGAATGCCACTCACCCTCAAATTCTGTCACCGGCCTGTAAAGCCGATATCCTGCCACAATTTAGCTCTTATTAATCCCTTTGATTTTTTCGGCTTAATTATGCGAAGTAAATTTGCGCAATTTTAAATTAAAACACTATGAACATACTTTTAGTTTATCCGCAATATCCGGATTCATTCTGGAGTTTCACTCACGCACTGCGATTCATTAGAAAAAAAGCTGCAGTGCCACCACTTGGTCTGATAACAGTTTCTGCAATGTTTCCGCCATCATGGAATAAGAAACTTGTCGATATGAATGTATCAAAACTTAAAACTGCCGATTTGATCTGGGCTGACTACGTTTTTATGAGTGCAATGTATATTCAGAAAGAATCAGTGAACAAAGTCATTAGTGAGTGTCTTAAACACAACACTAAAATTGTTGCCGGCGGCCCGCTGTTTACGCAGGAGTACGATAGTTTTCCAGATATAGACCATTTCGTGCTTAACGAAGCCGAAATTACTATGGCTTCATTCCTGAGTGATTTTGAAAGCGGTCATCCGCTGCAGCGAATTTATAAAACTGCAGAATTTGCTGAATTAAAGGAATCACCCGTACCAGATTATCATCTTCTCTCACGAAAGGATTATGCCTTTATGAACCTTCAGGTATCGCGCGGATGCCCGTTCGCATGTGATTTCTGTGAAATTACTTCACTTCTCGGACATAAGGTGAGAATGAAACGTACAAGTCAGATAATCAATGAACTTGATGCATTGTATAATCTTAAATGGCGAGGGTCAGTATTTGTTGTTGATGATAATTTTATTGGTAACAAAAATCAGATTAAGAACGATCTGCTTCCGGCAATGAAAAAATGGATGGAAGAACATAAATATCCTTTCACCTTTAATACGCAAACTTATATTAACCTTGCAGATGACAAGGAACTTATGCAGATGATGGTCGAAGCAGGATTCAGTTCCACATTCATTGGTATTGAAACACCTGAGGAAAAATCGCTGCAGTCATGTAACAAGGTTCAGAACAATAACAGAGACCTTCTTAATAGCGTCAAGAAAATTCAACAAGCCGGTATTCAGGTTTCCGCAGGGTTTATTGTTGGGTTTGACAGTGACACGCCGACTGTTTTTCAACGCCAGATAGACTTTATTCAGAAAAGCGGGATAGTATCGGCAATGGTTGGTTTGCTAAATGCACCAAAGCATACAAAACTTTATTACCGACTGGAGAATGAACATCGTCTTACCACCGAACCAACAGGTAGCAATACCGACTCCACCATGAACTTTGTTCCCAAAATGAATAAGAATGAACTTATGAAAGGCTATAAGTCGATAATACAGAGTATTTACAAGGCAAAACCATATTATCAGAGAATACAACAGTTCCTGATGAATTATAATCAACCAAAAATAAAACCTCAGAAGATAACATTCTCTGACTTGTTGGCATTTGTAAGGACGATGTTTATTATCGGCATTGTGAGCAAAGGCAGGGGAGAGTATTGGAAATTCCTGATATGGACATTATTCCGTTGCCCCGGTTCATTTATGGATGCAATGACTTTTTCTGTATATGGATATCATTTCAGGGCTGTTTATGGAATAAAGAACAGAAGGTTCTAATTTTTTAAATTTGTTCGAGCTTGATCTCAGCAAAACGCTTGGCACCCCGTCATTCCGAGGAGCGCCAGCGACGAAGGAATCTCTAATGTACACAGCTTTATCCTCGCAGTTACGACATGCGTTTCTACTTCGTCAATCCATGTCTTCCGGTTTACTTATTGAATGATACCAAAAGGTTAGCAAAACACTTGGCACCCCGTCATTCCGAGGAGCGCCAGCGACGAAGGAATCTCTTATGTATACTACTTCATCTTCGCAGTTAAAAAAAATAGCCGCTGACTTCCGCCAACGGCTAAATAGTTATTTCTAAAACCATTTGGTGTTTATGCTAAACACCAAACAACTGGCTATTCTTTCTTGGTTTTACTCAAGGGAACAACACCTGCCATTTCGCCAATAATATTAACCAGTTCAGAGCCGGTAGGAATTACGATCTTCGTATTTTCTTTAAGCGACGATTCCATAGCCTCAAGTTTTCTCAGCATCTGAGCATTACCAACAAAATATTTATCCGCAGCTTCATTAACAAGTCTTATTGCTTCTGCTTCACCTTCAGCATGTAATATTTTTGACTGTTTAAAACCTTCCGCCTCTTTAATCTTAGCACGCTTTTCACCATCAGCAACAGTTTCCCTTGCCGAAGCAAAATCAATGGCTGCAATTTTCTCATTCTCTGCTTTTACAACCTTATTCATCGTTTCCTGAACATCTTTTGGTGGGTCAATTTCCTTAAGCTCAGTCCTTACTATTTCAATTCCCCATGTATGAGTTTCAATAAGCAGGGTTTTATGAAGTTCCGAGTTTATCTTTCCACGTTCACTATTTGCTGACTTTAATGTTAGCGTACCAATTATATTACGAAGTGTTGTGCGCGCAAGGTTAACTATCTGCCATTTGTAATTATTAACATTATATTGTGAGCCTTTAACGCTTTCTTCGTCATTTTTTACTTTAAAATAAACCTGTGCATCAACACTTGCATTAAGGTTGTCATTCGTAATTATCTCCTGAGGTTCGGCATTTACCATCTGTTCAGTAGTGTTCACCATGAACATACGCTCAACAATTGGAATGATCCAGTGAAACCCGGGATTTGCAAAACGGTTATACTTTCCTAGTCTTTCTATCAGTCCACGGTGTGTAGGTCTGATAATTCTAATACCGGCTGCGAATATTATCAACACCGGAATAATCAAATACAAATACATCATTTTGAATTTCTTTTAAATTAATAACTCACTCTTAACAGATATTCGATCATCTGCTAAAGCAAAGATAAGTTTTAAAAAATGCGAAAGCTACTAAAAACAGATATTTTGTTTTGAATATTAGGGATTTCCATTCTAACTATAATTTATTAATTAACCTAAATACAAAACTTGTAAACTAAACAAACAATTCTTATTTTTGTTCAACCAAATCTTTATCAATATGAACCCTGCATCCAAATCATTAAAAGCTTCAGCTCTCTTATTAATTATAGCTCTGCTCTCAGTAACATCATGCAAAACAACACGTTTATCTGCTTCTGGCGATGAAGAAAAAGCATTCGTCAGTAAGTTCCTTGGATATATGCTCGATAATGTTAAAACAGATTATGATGGTATGATGGCCTGCATTTCACCAAAATACATAAAAGCAAACAAGATATCTGTAAAAGACTATAAAGTGAACAACTATGGCGTAAATAATTTCAGTATACAATCGTACAAAAAAGGAATTGTCGTAGTTAAAATATGGGGTGTGGAGAAGAAGTGGATTCACCAGCTTCAGTTCAAAGTGGTAAAGGAAAAAGGAAAACTCTATCTTTATCCTTCAAAACACTCCGAAAAATATATCGATCCATGGCAGAGTGTTCAGTCTTATATCAAAGAATAAACTGAAGGATAATCTGTCTTTTTATTTTTTAAACACCGATTACACCGTTTACACCTATTTTCACAGATTGACTTGCTTATCTGTGCTTATCTGTGCATATCTGTGCAAATCTGTGGTTAACTTTTGTGAGAATTAAATTAATTCGATAATCTATCTTTTCATTTTTTAAATACCGATTACACCGTTTACACATATTTTCACAGATAGATCTGATTATCTGCGCTTATCTGTGAATATCTGTGCAAATCTGTGGTTAAAATATAATAAATGAATTATTTTAATCCCCAACTTTATGGATTGATCCGGAGTTTAACTTCATGGCGATGAATATCCTTAAAACCGCTCAGACATAGCAAAGAAAAAGGAACATTCTCTTTCTGCATTCTCATCACAATCAGAACCATGCACTGCATTTGCAGTTAAATTGGTGCCAAAAATTTTTCTTATTGTCCCTTCTTCAGCTTTTTCCGGATCTGTGCACCCTATAAGTTTCCGGTAATCATCAACAGCATTTTCTTTTTCCAATATAGCCAAAACAATCGGCCCGGAAGTCATAAATTCAACAAG